>JAFNVK010000060.1 GCA_017379815.1 Clostridia bacterium | reverse complement strand
GTCGCGGATATGCTCGTGCGGCATGCTTTCCAGCCAAACGGTCTGCCAGATACCGCTCTGCGGCGTGTACCAGATGCCGCAGCGCAGATCGTTCTGCTTGCCAAAGGGGTCCTCGTTGCGCGTAGCCTCGTCGCGGCAGAGGACGGTGATCTCGTTTTCTCCCTCGCGCAGAACGTCGCTGACGTCAAGGGTGAAGGCGGTAAAGCCGCCGCGGTGCGCGCCAACGGGTACGCCGTTTACACGAACCTCGCACTCACTGTCCACCGCACCGAAGTGCAGATGCGTAACGCCGCGCAGAAGCGTTTTGTCCACCGTAAAGCTGCGGCGGTAGAGGAGAGACTCACCTTCTTCAAGGCGAAAGCCTGCTTCAAGTCCTCCGTTGATCGTTTCGGGAGAGAAGGGGACGAGGATCTTGCCCGAAAAGAGGGCCTTTCCCTCGGGGGATTGCTTGGTCAGCTCCCACTCGCCGTTGAGGCAGAGCCAATCCTTGCGCATTCTTTGGGGATGCGGATGCTCGCTGTGCGGGATCTCTCCAACCTCATAGGGGGTTTTGAGGCGCTCAAAGGAGGCAGCGTCCTGCGGATCTCGCTTCTTTTGCGTGGAAAGACGCTGGATCTTGCTTTTCTTTTCCATGGATCAGTCCTCCGTAGACGCGTTGGTCTGCTTTCTGACCGCGCGGGAGAGCAGGGGAATGCAGACGAGGATCAGAAGGCAGGTGATCGCACCGGCCAGGAAGATCTCGGGCGCGGGAATGAATTGCGTGGTCATGGTATCCGCGCTTCCCTGATCGGGCAGGGGAATGTTGGCGGCGCGGTTGATGGCGTTGCCGATGGCAGGGCCGGCCAGCATCGGGATCAGCACGCTAAAGATCATGCGGATGCCCTGGAGCTTTCCTGCCTCCTTAGCGGGGGTATAGTTGCGCACGAGCGCGCCCGAGAGGGCGGAGACGAGAATATAGCCCGTGATCATCACAAAGCCGGCAAGGCCAAAGAGGATCAGGGTGAGCAGATGTCCCTCGGTGCGGGCAAGGTACATGCCGAGCAGGCCAAGCGCGAGCACGGCAACGGCAGGGTAGAGCAGGCGCACCTTGTCGATGCGGTCGGTCAAGCCACCCAGCAGCAGATTGATCAGCGCACCGAGAACGATGGCCAGGCCAAAGACGATGCTGTATTCGATCACGGAGAAGCCGAGATAGGTCTTCATATAGATAATGAGGTAGGGCATAAAGATCTGGCAGGCCACGCCGTAAACGCCCATGATGATCAAGGTCAGATAGAGGGGCGCGTTGCTCTTGATGACCGAGGGGCGGAAGCCGTAGGAGACGTCGCGCAGGCGTCCGTTGCGCACAAGCTCTCCGCTGTCGCGGATCAGGAAGAGTCCGCCCACGCCGCACAGAACGATCACGGCGCCAAGCGAGAGGAAGAGTCCCGAATAGCCGATGAGCGTGACGAGGATGCCAAAGCCTCCCGCCACGATCAGCATCGCCACCAAAGGAAGAACGGCGAGCACGCCCTCCACCTTGCCGCGGAAGGCGGGACGGGTGTTGTCGGTGACCCAGGCGTTGAAGGCGGCGTCGTTTGCGGTCGAGCCAAAAAGGGTCATCAGGCAGTCTGCCGCGATCACCACGCCGAGCGTGACCGAAATGGCGGTGGCGGTGTCCGTGCCGAGGATCGCTTGGATCGTCTCGGTCTTGAGGAAGGCGAACAGAATGACGGTGAAGCCCCAGACGATATAGCCGATCGAGATAAAGCTGCGGCGGTTGCCCAGCTTATCCGAGAGCGTGCCTGCGAGCAGGGTGACCGCCGTGGCCACGATGCCCGAGAGCTGGACCATCAGAGTGACGGCGTCCAGGTTCGGCGCGATGGTCTCAAAGACGAAGAGGTTGAAGTACATATTCTCCACCGACCAGGCAAGCTGTCCCACGAGGCCAAAGAGAATGAGGATGATCCAGTTTTTGCGTCCAAACAGATCTTTCACGGTTAAGTCTCCTTTGTGTTAACGTTTTTTGTCTTTGGGAAAAAGAGCCCCACACAGGGATGTGCGGGGCAGACGGTCAAGGGTCAGGGGGTCATCTCGGGGAGCGGAAGCTCACCGGGCTCCATGCCGATGGCATCAAAATAGGACTGCAGGAGGCGCTCCAGCTCCTCCGTGGGGAGGGAGGCCAGATAGATCTCCAGGCCGATCATGCACAAAAAGAGCAGGAGGCCGAGAATGGCGAGGATCAGTCCGACGAGCGCAGGGGTGGGGAGCTTGCCGCCGTTGCGCTTTTTGGCCAGGCAGGCAAACACGATGGAGAGAACGGCAACGGCGCCTGCCGCGTAGTAGCAACAGCAGCAGAACAGGGAGAGCAAGCCGAGCGCCAGCGCGGCGTAGGCATACGCCCGTGGCGACTCCTTTTCCGCTCCTTGCGGAGGGGTGGGAGAGGGGGCTTGTGCCGCGGCGGGGATGTAATCTTCTTGGGGATTCATGTTGAACCTCCTTACGTAAGGATCATCTAAAGTATAGCACATTTTTGTGTCAATAGCAATCTTTTTTTCGAAAAAAACTGTTCAACGGGGCGTTTTTGTGGTACAATGAAGGGGAAAACAGAAAAAAGGAGGGAAGAAGGATGAACCAACGAGCCAAGCGTCTTTTTCTTTGGGTACATATCGGCGCGCTTGCCCTGATTTTGCTTTTTCCGCTCTATCGCTTTCTCGCAGGACTTCTCCCAAAGACGCTTCCCGGGTGCTTTTTGCACGATTTCCTCTTTTTGTACTGCCCCTTCTGCGGAGGAACGCGTGCGCTTAGCGCGCTTCTCTCATTTCACCTTCTCGAGTCGCTCCGCGCCAATCTGCTCGTTCTTCCGTCCGCGATCGCACTCCTTTGCCTGGATCTGCGCGCCCTTTTGCGGCTGCGCCGCGGCGAGCGCACGCTTTATCCGATCCCTGCGTGGCTTTGGGTCGTCCTTCTGGCGATCCTGCTCCTCTACGGCGTTTTGCGCAACCTGTTGATGATCCGCTTCGGCTACGATCCGCTCGGAGATCTTGGTTGGTTCTGGAATCGCTGAGGGCGTGATGATTTTTTCCCGATCCTGCACATACTATCCGAAAAGGCAGGAGGGAAAGAGAATGAAGATTCTGCACGTGATCAGCGATCGCAATATCGGGGGAGCGGGGGTGCTGCTCTGCAATCTTTTGCGGCACATGGATCGCTCGCGCATTGAGAGCGTGGTGGCCATTCCGCGCGGAAGTGCACTTGGAGAACGAATTTCCGCCTTGCAGATCCCCGTGCGCGAGCTGAAGTATCCCTGCGACAGGCTTTCTCCCTTTTCCGTACGCGAAATCGAAGGTCTGTTGCGGCGTGAGGGCTTTGGCGGCGTTCACGCCAACGCCGCGCTCGCGGCACGCGTGGCGGGGAAGCATTGCGGACTTCCCGTCGTGCATACAAGGCATTGCTGCTTCCCTTTGGAGGGAGTTTGGAGAAGCTTTGCGCTTCGCCGTCTTGGGGGAGTATGGAACAGGCGCCTTTCGGACCGTGTGATCGCCACGGCAGAGGCGGCGGCCGAGGATCTTGTCCGCTTAGGGATCCCACGCGAGCGGATCGCGGTCATCCTCAACGGCTCGGATGCAGTCAGAGAGGTGTCTTGTGAGGAGCTTGCGGATTTTCGCCGTACCTTTGCGATCCCCGAGGACGCCTTTACCGTAGGGCTTGCCGCAAGGCTGGTGCCCTGCAAGGGCCACGCCGTCCTTTTGCGCGCGGCGCGCTTGCTCCGCGAGCGAATGCCCGATTTTCCCTTCGTCTTTCTCCTTGCAGGGGATGGCCCTATGCGCTCCTCACTGATCCGCCTGGCCGAGAAGGAGGGGATCGCGGATCGGGTGCGCTTTTTGGGATTTCTTGAGGACATGGCGCCCTTCTACCGCACCTTACGGGTGAACGTGAACTGCTCGGAGGGGACGGAGACCTCCTGTCTTGCCCTTTCGGAGGGCATGAGCGCATCGCTCCCCACGGTGGCGAGCGACTACGGCGGCAACGTGGCCATGCTGGATGGGGGACGTGCAGGCCTGCTGTTTCCCACAGGGGACGCCGAGGCGCTGGCCGACGCTCTTGCGCAGATCGCCGGTGACCGTGAGGTCGAGGAGCGGCTCCGCGCGGCGGCACTTGCCCGCTATCTTGCCTGCTACACGGCCAAGGGCATGAGCGATCGGGTAACGGCGCTTTACGAATCGCTGTAAAACAGCAAAGCAGAAAAAAGAGACGGTCTCAACCGGTGGGTTGAGACCGTCTTGCTTTATTCCGCATTCAGACGCGTGCGTTAAGCGTTTCGGTGTAGCGGGAGAGCTTTGCCTTGGCGTCGCTCTCGTCCTCGGCCTGCAGGAGATAGTAGAACTTGATCTTCGGCTCGGTTCCCGAGGGGCGTGCCACGATCACGTCGCCGTTCTCGAGGCGGTAATAGAGGACGTTGGAGGAGGGAAGTCCCGTGGGAGTGGTGGAGCCCTGCTCCAGGATCGTTCCCAAGAGATAGTCGCGGATCTGGCTGACCTTGACGCCGCCAAAGTCCGCCGGGGGATTTTCCCGCAGTGCCGACATCAGCGCCTTCATGCGTGCGGCACCGTCCAGGCCCTCCAGATAGATCTCCACGTTGGACTCGTAGCAGAAGCCGTACTTTTTCCAGAGTGCCTCGCGGGCGTCGCAGAGCGTCATGCCGCGCGCCTTGTAGAAGGCGGTCATCTCGCAGATGAGCATGGAGGTGACCACGGCGTCCTTGTCGCGCGCATAGGTGCCCTTGAGGTAGCCGTAGCTTTCCTCAAAGCCAAAGAGGAAGGAGCCGTCGCCCGTCTTTTCGTAATTCTTGATGACCTCGCCGATGAACTTGAATCCGGTCAGCACGTTGTGCATCCTGACACCGCCCGCCTCGCAGATCTTCTCTGCCAGCTCGGAGCTGACGATGCTTTTTACGGCGTAGGGGTTCTCGGGCATGGTGCCCGTCTCGCGGTAAGCGGTGATGATATAGTCGATCAGGAGCGCGCCCATCTGGTTGCCCGTGATGGTGGTAAAGGAGCCGTCCGGCGTACGGGTCATGACGCCCACGCGGTCTGCGTCGGGGTCGGTGGCCACGATCAGGTCAGAGCCCACGCGGTCTGCCAGAGCGATGCCGAGGGCAAAGACATCGGGATACTCGGGATTGGGCTTTTTGACGGTAGGGAAGCTGCCGTCGATGACCATTTGCTCGTCTACCGTGTAAAGGTGCTTCAGTCCTGCACGGCGTACGACCTCGGGAACAAGCTTGTGTCCCGTGCCGTGCAGAGGCGTATAAACGATGGAAAGCGTATCGGCCACCGCCGCAATGGCGCTGGGATTGACCGCTTGCGCGAGGACGTTCTCGAGGTATTTCTCATCGATCTCCGCACCGATCATGCGCACGGTACCCTCTTTAAGCGCTTGGGCAAGGGGGATCTGCTTGACGTCGCGGAAGATATCCAGCTTGTTGATCTCGGCCGAAACCGTGTCGGCGTGCTCGGGGGGGAGCTGTGCGCCGTCCTCCCAATAGGCCTTGTAGCCGTTGTATTGCTTGGGGTTGTGGGAGGCGGTAATATTGATGCCGGCCACGCAGCCAAGCTCTCTCAGGGCAAAGGAAAGCTCGGGAGTGGGGCGGAGCGCGTCAAAGAGGTAGACGCGGATGCCGTTGGCGGCAAGCACGCAGGCAGAGGTTTCGGCAAAGAGCTGCGAGTTCAGGCGGGAGTCGTAGGCGATCGCCACGCCGTCCTCGGCGCGCCCCTCCTTCAGGATCAGGTTGGCCAGGCCTTGCGTGGCATGGGCAACGGTGTGGCGGTTCATGGCGTCAAGACCGGTTTTCATTACGCCGCGCAGACCTGCCGTGCCGAAGGAAAGGCCGGAGCTGAAGCGCAGCTCGATCTCCTGCTCGTCGTCGGCAATGGCGCGCAGCTCGTCCTTCTCTGCGTCCGAAAGAGCGTCGGATGCCAGCCACTCCCGGTAGTGCTTTTGATAATCTTGCATAGAGTCCTCCGTGGAAAAGTGATATTACGGTAATGCGTTTCGTCCGTGCGGACGGGGATAGGATGTGTCAGAGCTTGCTTTGATATTCACGAAGTGCCGTCGCCAGCTGATCGGGGCAGGAGGTGCTCTTCAGTCCGCAGCGGATGCCGGAGAGGCGCTCGATGGCATCCTCAACGGTCAGACCGCGTGCCAGAGCGGCAACACCCTGCGTGTTGCCCGAGCAGCCGCCGTGGTAGGTGACGCTTTGGATGACGCCGTCCTCAATGGAAATGTCGATGGAGCGGGAGCAAACACCGCGTGTCGTGTAGGTAAAGGTATGCATAGTCGTTCTCCTTTTATGAATCGGTTTATTTTTATCACGTTTTTTTGCGCGTGGTGCGCAGTCCTGCGGTCAATCCTCGCGTCCCAGATGTGCGTAAAGGCCTAACGGACGGTATTGCGGCGCGTCCATGGCGAGATAGAGCAGGAAGGCTTCGAGGTCTCCGTCCTCCAGCGAGAAGCTGTAGCGCAGGGAGACGGCGTCGCCTGCCTCACCCGGCAGGGTGGTGTCTACGGTGACGAGGGAGAGACCGCACAGGTGTGCCGCCGAAAGAAGATGGGCGGCTTCCGGCTCGCTTCCCGCAAGGGTGAAGGCCAGATAGCGCTTTTTGTGACCGGCGAGGAGTGCCTCGCTTGGGATCAGTGTGCGGCGAAGCAGGGCAAAGGTGGTCTCGGGAGAGCCCTCGGCCGCTCTTGCCGTGTAGGTCGCCACGATCTTCAGGTCATAGCGGTCGATCAGGCGGTAAAAGCTCCCAAGAGGTCCCTCCACGGTGTTGAATATGGGGAGGATACAGTACTCGCAAAGTCCGTTGTAAACGTCCTCACAGGCTTGAGAAAAGCTTGACGCATATTGCGCGTGCAGCCCCTCGAGGCATTGGGCAAAGCCAAGATACGCTCCGTCGGCGAAGGAGCTTTTCTGGTAGAGGACAAGCCCTGCGGCGCTCTCGCTTATCTCGCTTGGCTCATCGAAGAAAAAGGCGGGGGAAAGGGACATCCGCTTTTCCAATGCGCGGCGAAGCTCTGTGGCAAACAGAACCTTCAGCGCGGCGGCGTGGAGTGCTTGGATCCCCTTGATGGGAAGACCTGCACCCTCCGTCTCCTTGGGGAGAAGGTCGGGCACGCGGTCGGGCAGGGAGGCCAGAAGCTCCTGCGGCTCAAGCGCCATTTTGGCCACCTCGTCGGCAAGATCGCACAGATGAAGATGCTCCTGCCGGCAAATGCGGAGAAAGCGTTGGGCGGACTCCCGAAGGTTAAGGTCAATGACCTGCTCGGGAGAGTAAATCAAAAATTCTTCCATAGGCAGAGTAGCCCTCCGTCGGTTCTTTCGCTCAAGCGATCATTCCGCTTCCTTTGCGGCCGGAGTCTCTGCCTGCTCGGCAGGCTCCTTACGCTCTGCCTTGACCGAGGCACGCTCTGCGGCAAACTGCGCAAGGTTACCCTCGTAGTCCTCGGCAAGGATATGGTGGCGCTTTGCGGCGGCATAGATCTCAAGCTGATCTCGCTCACGGTCGGTCAGGTCTCCGCGTCCGCCGTCCTCACTCTGTCTGCGCAGGCGCAGAATTCTGCGTTGCAGGCGGGAAAGGAGCGGCTCACGCTTGGGAGCGTCCTCCATGGGGAGATCCTCGGAGTAGTACGCGGTCTCTGCGGGCAAGCCCTTCTTTTCCAAGCGCTTATCCAGATACGCACTGAACAGCTCGCCCACGGTGGCAAAGAGAGGAACGCCGATCACCATGCCGGCAAGTCCCCAGATCGCGCCCATCACGGTGATGGCGATCATCACGCACAGTGAGCTGACGCCCGTGTTCTCGCCCAGGATCTTGGGGGCAATGATGTTGCCGTCGATCTGCTGGATCACGAGGATGCAGAGCAGGAAGGGAATGAGCTTTGAGGGCTCGGTCAGGAGAATGATCACGCCCGAGGGGACGACGCCCACAAAGGGACCGATGATGGGAACGATGTCGGTAATTCCCACGATCACGGCGATCAGCAGGGCGTTGGGCACCTGCAAAAGGCTCAGGGCAAGATAAACGAGAAGTCCGACGATGGAGGAGTCCACCAGCTTTCCCTTGATGAAGGAGCCGAAGGAGCGGTCCGCCGTGGAAATGATGCGGGTGAGGGCGCGGTTAAAGGAGTCCGAAAAGAATGCGCGGCGAAAACGCAGGATCTGCGCGTAGAACTTTTCCTTGCGGTTGAGCAGGTAAATGGAAATGAAGATGCCCAGCACAATGTCAGCCACGAGGCTGACCAGGCCGCTTGCAACCGTGATCAGAGAGCCGAAGGCCTCGGGGGTGAAGTAGGCGGCAAGATCCTCCATGCTCAGATCCAGGGAGGCGACGAAGCTCTCAAGAGAGCCCAGAATTTCATTCAGCTTAAGATAAGGGATATGGGCCATTCCGCCCGTTCGCTCGGGCAGGAGGGTATTGATGCGGAAAATAAGGGAATTCAACGCGTCCACCGAGGTCTCAAGATGCTCGTTATAGTTGCGCAGGAATCCGCCGATGCTCTCGAAGAGCTGGGGGAGGATCAGGAGCAGCAGAACGACCAGGATCAGGCAGATCACGGCGTAGGACAAAAGCAGGGAGAGCACGCGTCGCACCGAGGAGGGCTTGACCTTCAGGAACACCTTTCGCTCAAAAAAGCGGAAGATGGAATTGGCAAAGTAGGCAAGGACAAGGCCAATGAGAACGGGGCGGAAAAGATCCAGAAGAGACCCGATAAAGGCGTTGAGCGGCTCCTTATAGAGGATCAGAAGCAGAAGCACGAAGGCGGCTCCGACGGCGATGGAGATCGGAAACCAATAGTTCTTTTTTTGCTGTTCTTCCATGGGGATCTCCTTTCGTCAGTTTTCCCTCTGCTCGGCGTCGGGAGCCTCGGTGATCGGGGCATCCTCGGAGCAGGCGCACTCGTGCCGCCGGCAGAATTCTGCCTCGGATTGCTTTGCCGCCTTGCCGGCAGCCATCTCGGCACTGAATTGCAGGTGGATGTCGGGGGATTCGGGCAGGCGGAAGCCGATGCGGGTGAGTACGGAATTCAGGCGAAGCAGAAAGCGCTCGCCGCGGGTGTAGGTCGGTGCTTTTTGCTCCAGCTCCTTCTTGCGCAGGCGCAGAAGCTTTTTCTCGTAGGACGAGAGCAGGCGGCTGGAGCGGCTCTGGAGCTGCTCCGAGGGGCCCATGACCGAGCCGGGAGCATAGTAGTTACCAAGCCCTGCCGGAAGGCCGCGGCTTTGCAGGCGCTCCATCACGATGCGCTCGGTGAATTCCAGCACGGTGGCAAAGAGGGGAACGCCGAGCAGCATTCCGGAAAGCCCCCAGAGTGAGCCCATCACGGTGATGGCGATCATCACGCACAGAGGGCTGATGCCAAGGTTGCTGCCGAGGATCTTGGGGCTGATGACGTTGATGTCAAGCTGCTGGAAAAGGATGACCAGAAGTACAAAGAGCAGTGCCTTTTCGGGAGCGGTCAGCAGAATGATAAAGAGCGAGGGGACGGCTCCGATGATGGGTCCGATGATGGGGATCATGTTCATCACGGTCATGATCGTCGAGATCAGGATGGCATACGGAAGCCTTAAGAGAGAGGCGACCGCGTAAAAGAGCAGGCCGACGATCAGAGAGGCAAGCGCCTTTCCGCGCAAAAAGCCGGCAAAGGAGTCCTTGGCGATGCTCACCAGGCGGAGCAGATACGCGTTTGCTCGCTCACCCAGCATGGCGTGGCGGAGCTTTTTGATCTGCGCGGAGCGCTTCTCCTTGGAGCTGAGCAGGTAGATCGAAACGAAGATACCGAAGATGAAGTCGGTCACGATAGCGAAGGTGTCGCTTACGGTTGCGATCAGACCGCCAAAGTCGATGCTCTGCAGGTAGTCGATCAGGTTTTCATTCCCCTCGCCGAAAAAGGCGGAGACCTTCCGGTTCAGAAGATTTTCATCGATGTAGGAGAGAAATCCCTTTTTGCCGGTCAGATCCAGGACAAAGCGGTTGATGGAGTCGATCGCATTGTTGAATTGGTAGATAGCGGCGGAAACGTAAGCGTCAAACTGCGTTGCCAGCTGGATGATGCTGTCGAAGATCTGCGGCAGGATCAGCAAAAGGAGAAGGGCAACGGCAAGGGCGAGAGTGAGATAGGAGAGGAGCAGGGAAAGCATACGGCGCAGTCTCGGAGCTCGCACGAAGCTCAGCGCACTTCTCTCGAAGAAGCGGAAGATCGGATTGCACAAGTAGGCAATGACCAG
>JAFNVK010000059.1 GCA_017379815.1 Clostridia bacterium | reverse complement strand
TTTTTGGTGACCCGTACGGGAATCGAACCCATGTTTCCAGCGTGAGAGGCTAGCGTCTTGACCGCTTGACCAACGGGCCTTGGCTTGAAACCTTGCCTATTATAGCACACTTTTTTTCAAATTGCAACCCCTTTTTCAAAATTTTTTTATTTTTTTTGAAAAATTTTTTCTCATACCAAAATCCGTCCTCCAAAGCCCCTTTTTTGCCCTCCTTTGCCTCTCCTGACCGCGAAAAGCAAAAAAGAAAAACTTTTTTATAAAAATATTGGAAAAAACTATTGACAAAGGCGGAAAAAGATGATAAAATAGTAAACTGCATTATAATCGCTTATATTGTGCTTTTTTTGGCATGCCTTGGATCGGAGGACCTCGCTCCGACTCCTCGAAAAATCCGAAAAATGCCTCCGTAAGCGATGGAAAAAGTTTCAGAGTGTACCAATTCTTGGAATGGAGTGATTAAATTAATGATCAATTTGAAGGATCAAAAGCTTGGTCAAAACACCAGAAAGAGCTTCTCGCGATCCCACTTCGACTACCCGCTGCCGAATCTGGTCGAGATCCAGACGAAGTCCTACGAGTGGTTTAAGAACGAGGGTCTGATGGAGGTTCTGCGCGATGCCTCCCCGATTACCGACTACTCCGGTAATCTGGTGATCGAATTCATTTCCTTTACCCTGGATGACAAGAACCCCAAGTATCCGGTGGAGGAGTGCAAGGAGCGCGACGTCAACTACGCCGCACCCCTCAAGGTCAACGTCCGCTTGACCAACAAGCAGACGGGCGAGGTCAAGCAGGCCGACATCTTCATGGGCGATTTCCCGCTCATGACCGAGACGGGAACCTTTGTGATCAACGGTGCAGAGCGCGTTATCGTTTCCCAGATCATTCGTTCTCCCGGCATGTACTATGCCTCCGAGATCGACAAGGCGGGAAAGAAGACCTATTCTACCACCGTCATCCCCTATCGCGGCGCATGGCTGGAGTATGAGATCGACGCCTCCGGCGTGATGTACGTTCGCATCGACAAGAACCGCAAGATGCCTCTCACGGTCCTCATCCGCGCGCTTGGCGTGGAGTCCCGCGAGGATATCTACGCGCTCTTTGGCGAGGACGCTCACCTGAGTGCCACCTTTGAGAAGGATGAGTCCGAGCAGCTGGCTCTGGCTAACCATTCCACTCCCGGCGTGGAGGCCCTCAAGGAGATCTACAAGAAGCTCCGTCCGGGCGAGCCCCCCATCGAGGAGGCTGCACGCACCCTCATCAACAACTACTTCTTCGATCCCAAGCGCTACGACATCGCGCCTGTGGGAAGATATAAATATGATAAGAAAATGGCGATCCACAGCCGTATCGCCAACCACCGCCTGGCAGAGGACGCCGTCAGCCCCATCACGGGCGAGGTTCTCCTTGAGGCAGGCTCCGTCATCACTCCCGAGAAGGCTCTGGAGCTGGAGCACGCTTGTGTAAACGAGGTCAAGCTGGTTCTGGACGACGGATTCGTGCTGAAGGTCCTTGGCAACAACACCGTTGAGCCCGAGTATCTGCTCGGCTTTGATCTGCAGGATTGCGGCATCCGCGAGAAGGTCCGCGTCTCCGTTCTGCAGGAGATCGCCGCTGAGTGCGAGGGTGACGTAGACGCCATCAAGGCCATGGCAAAGGATCGCATCGCCGAGCTTTGCCCCAAGCACATCACCGTGGACGATATCTTTGCTTCCATTAACTATCTGCTCTGCCTGACGCACGACGTTGGCAGCGTGGACGATATTGACCACCTGGGCAACCGCCGCATCCGTTCCGTGGGTGAGCAGCTGCAGAACCAGCTTCGCATCGGCTTTACCCGTATGGATAAGATCATCAAGGAGCGCATGACCACGCAGGATAACGAGAAGCTGACCGTTCAGGCGCTGATCAACATCCGTCCCGTGACCACCGCGATCCGCGAGTTCTTTGGATCCAGCCAGCTGTCCCAGTTCATGGATCAGAACAACCCCCTGGCAGAGCTGACGCACAAGCGCCGTCTCTCCGCGCTCGGCCCCGGCGGTCTTTCCCGTGACCGCGCCTCCTTCGACGTGCGTGACGTACACTACACGCAGTATGGCCGTATGTGCCCGATCGAGACGCCTGAGGGACCGAACATCGGTCTGATCTCCTATCTCACCACCTACGCCAAGATCTCGGATTACGGCTTTATCGAGGCGCCCTACCGCAAGGTCATTCACGTGGATGACGGCAACGGCGGCGTGAAGCATATCGTTACCGACGAGGTCGAATACATGACCGCCGACATGGAGGACCGCTTCATCGTGGCTCAGGCAAACGAGCCTCTCAACGAGGACGGAAGCTTCATCAACCAGAAGGTCACGGCGCGCGACAAGGCCGAGATCGTTGAGGCAGACGCCTCCGAGATCTCCTACATGGACGTCGCTCCCAAGATGCTGGTCTCCGTGGCAACGGCCATGATCCCCTTCCTGGAGAACGACGATAACACCCGTGCGCTCATGGGCTCCAACATGCAGAAGCAGGCAGTGCCGCTGATGGTGACCGATTCGCCCATCGTGGGAACCGGTATGGAGTACAAGGCAGCCGTCGACTCCGGCGTCGTTGTGCTGGCTAAGCGCGCAGGATACGTGGAAAGCGTTCAGGCTGACCGCATCGTCGTCGCTTGCGAGGGCGGCATTAAGGACGTTTATACCTTAATTAAGTTCAAGAGAACCAACCAGGGCACCTGCTTCAACCAGCGTCCCGTCGTCAAGAAGGGCGACTACGTGGAGGCAGGACAGGTCATTGCCGACGGACCCGCAACCTCCAACGGAGAGATCTCGCTGGGTAAGAACGCACTGATCGGCTTTATGACCTGGGAGGGTTATAACTATGAGGACGCCGTTCTGCTGAATGAGCGTCTGGTGCGGGATGATATGTATACCTCGCTTCACATTGAGGAATACACTCACGAGGCAAGAGAGACCAAGCTCGGGCCGGAGGAGATCACCCGCGAGATCCCCAACGTTGGTGAGGACGCACTCCGCGATCTCAACGCAGAGGGTATCGTCAAGAGAGGAACCGAGGTTCGCTCGGGCGACATTCTCGTCGGTAAGATCACGCCCAAGGGCGAGACCGAGCTGACCGCCGAGGAGAGACTGCTCCGCGCCATCTTCGGTGAGAAGTCCCGCGAGGTGCGCGACACCTCTCTGCGTCTGGCACACGGCGAGTCGGGCATCGTGGTTGACGTTCGCGTCTTCTCCCACGAGCAGGGCGACGAGCTTCCCGCAGGCGTAAACAAGGTCGTTAAGGTTTATATTGCACAGAAGCGCAAGATCTCCGTGGGAGACAAGATGGCAGGACGTCACGGTAACAAGGGTGTCGTTTCCCGCATTCTTCCCCCCGAGGATATGCCCTTCCTGCCGGACGGAACGCCTCTGGATATCGTGCTCAACCCCCTGGGCGTGCCTTCCCGTATGAATATCGGACAGGTGCTTGAGGTCCACCTCGGCATCGCCGCAAGAAAGCTCGGCTGGAAGATCATGACCCCCGTCTTCGACGGTGCAAACGAGAAGGATATTCTCGAGTGCCTCAAGGAGGCAGGTCTGCAGAGAGATATGTTCCCGCTGGAAAATCCCGAGGGCAAGGATCTCTACGAGGAGATCACCGACGAGGAGACCGGCGTTAAGACGCTGCGCACGCTCTCTATGGAGGAGCGCGCCGACGAGGAGCTGATGAGCCGCCTGCGCGCAGAAAAGCGCCTGAAGATCCTGGACGGTAAGACCATTCTTTACGACGGCCGCACGGGTGAGCCCTTTGACAACCCCGTCACCGTCGGTGTCATGTACTATCTCAAGCTGCACCATCTGGTAGACGATAAGATCCACGCGCGCTCCAACGGTCCGTACTCGCTCGTCACGCAGCAGCCTCTGGGCGGTAAGGCTCAGTTCGGCGGACAGCGCTTCGGTGAGATGGAGGTTTGGGCTCTTGAGGCGTACGGCGCTGCCTACACGCTGCAGGAGATCCTGACCGTCAAGTCGGACGACATCAACGGACGCCGCCGCGCATACGAGGCGATCATCAAGGGACAGAATATTCCCACTCCCGGCGTGCCCGAATCCTTCAAGGTTCTGGTCAAGGAGCTGCAATCGCTGGCTCTGGATATCCGCGTGCTGGATAAGCAGGGCAACGAGATCGAGCTGTCTCAGCTTTGCCAGGAGGAGGATTCCGCTCCCGTAAGAGGTGCGGACGCCGATGCGATCGACGCAGTCCTCAACCAAAGAGTGGCAGACGACGCTCTCCGCCAGTCCTTCCTGATGGAGGATGAGGACGGCAACCTCGAGGAGGAAGAGAGCGAGGAGGACGAGTATTTCGATCAGCTGGAGGATCTGGGCTTTGACGGCGCGGACTACTCCGACGAGAACGAGTGATCATCTCAACACAAGAGCTTCGGATGGGCAGGAGCGATCCCGCCCGTCCGGATCCCTCCCGATTGCGTGAGGGAGTAACGTATATAGAAAGGATTCATGGTTATAACTGTGGGGCATAACGAATTTTATTCCATTAAAATCGGTCTGGCTTCTCCGGATATGATCCGCGAGTGGTCGTATGGCGAGGTCAATAAGCCCGAGACCATTAACTACAGAACGTTGAAGGCCGAGATTGGAGGCTTGTTCTGCGAACGGATCTTTGGCCCGACTAAGGACGGTGCCTGCATGTGCGGAAAGTACAAGAACTCGCACAGCAAGGAGGTAATCCGCTGCGAGAAGTGCGGTGTGGACGTTACCACCAAGAAGGTACGCCGCGAGCGGATGGGACACATCGAGCTTGCATCCCCCGTTTCCCATATTTGGTATTTCAAGGCCGTGCCGTCCCGTATGGCACTGGTGCTGGATATGTCGCCCAAGGCCTTGGAGCAGGTGCTGTATTTCGCGGAGAACGTGGTGCTGGATCCCGGTAACACGTCGCTCGAAAGAGGCATGGTGCTGACCGAGAAGCAGTACGTGGAGTACCGCGAGCTGTACGGCAGCGAGTTCCGCGCAGGCATGGGTGCTGAGGCCATCAAGGAGCTTTTGGCCAGCATTGACATTGAGGCGCTTTCGGCTTCTCTGAAGGAGGAGCTTGCCAGCGCATCGGGTCAGAAGAAGACCCGCGTCATTAAGAGATTGGAGGTCGTCGAGGCCTTCCGCAAGTCGGGTAATCATTTGGATTGGATGATCCTGGACACGGTTCCCGTGCTTCCCCCCGACATTCGACCCATGGTTCAGCTGGACGGCGGACGCTTTGCCTCCTCCGACCTCAACGAGCTGTACCGCAGAGTCATCAGCCGCAACAACCGTCTCAAGAAGCTGATGGAGATCCGCACGCCCGAGATCGTCATCCGCAACGAGAAGAGAATGCTGCAGGAGGCTGTTGACGCCCTGATCGACAACGGCAAGAGAGGCAAGCCGGTCACCGGTCCCTCCAACCGTCCCCTCAAGTCCCTGTCTGAGATGCTCAGAGGTAAGCAGGGACGCTTCCGCCAGAACCTTCTGGGTAAGCGCGTAGACTATTCCGGCCGTTCGGTTATCGTCGTCGGCCCGAACCTCAAGATCTACCAGTGCGGTCTGCCCAAGGAGATGGCGATCGAGCTGTTCAAGCCCTTCGTCATCAAGAGATTGGTGGAGATGGGCAAGGCAACCAACGTCAAGGACGCGCAGAAGAAGATCGACCGTGCATACGATCCCGCAAACGCTTGCGTATGGGATGCACTCGAGAACGTGATCAAGGAGCATCCCGTGCTTCTGAACCGTGCGCCTACCTTGCACCGTCTTTCCATTCAGGCCTTTGAGCCTGTCTTGGTAGAGGGTCGCGCTATCAAGCTGCATCCTCTGGTTTGCCCTGCATTCAACGCAGACTTTGACGGTGACCAGATGCCTGTTCACGT
>JAFNVK010000058.1 GCA_017379815.1 Clostridia bacterium | reverse complement strand
TCACGAGCGGCAACGCTCGGTGAAGATCCGCCGGCGGGTGGCCGCCATCGTCAAGGGGGTCTGCTTCTACGGCCTTATCGCCCTGCTGATCCCTCTCTTCCTGCTGTCTCTTTACAGCAGGATCAACGGCGACGTGGCCATGATTCGTGACCGCGCCGTGATGGTGGTCGCATCCGGCTCTATGAGCCAAAAAAACGAGGCGAACGGCTATCTCGTCTCGGAGAAGCTGGAAAACCAGTTTGATCGATACGACGTCATCCTTCTGGAGCGGGTAGACCCCGCCGACCTGCAGATGTATGACGTCATCGCTTTTGTTAACGACAAGGGAGTCAACACCATTCACCGCATCGTCGGCATCAAAACCGAGGGCGGAAGGACGGTTTTTGAGACCCGCGGCGACTCCAACAACACGACCGACGACTACAATCCCTCCTATGAGGACGTGATCGGACGCTACACCGATCAGCGCGTTCCCTCGTTGGGTGCGCTGGTCCTGTTCTTCCAGTCGGTCGGCGGCGTGGTCACCCTGCTGGCGCTCTTTTACTGCCTGTATATGCTCGACCACTTCAACGGCAAGATCCGCGAGGTGGAGGAGGAGCGCATCGAGCAGATCGAGGCCGCCATCGGCTTTGACGAGCTGGAGAGTGCAGCCTCTATGCACGCCGACTTTGAGGAGACGCTCTACTACAAGGGCTACGCCTATATCTTCAACGAAAAGGGCTTTCTCGGAAAAGCGCCTATCACCGACAAGACCTATCTCGAGCAGTCCGACACGGCTGCCATTCGCGTGGTGAACGCGGACGGCGAAGTGAAGGCCGAGGAAACGTTTATCATCAATACTGAAGAAGAAGGAGACGAGAACACTCCGTGAAAAAGAACTATTATTTTACCAGAAAGAATTTTATCGCCCTGGCGATCGCGCTCTTCTATTCCATCTGCATCCTGGTTTCGGGTGCGTGCATTGAGGGCTCTCACACGATCGTCGGCTCGCGCAACGTGATCAACAAGATCGCTACCGTGTTGAAGGTTCCCGCAATCGAGGCGTCCATCGCCGGCTACGTGGGCCTTCTGCTTCTGGCCTGCTACGTTTCGGTGTTCGCCGCGGCTGTGATCTACATCCGTCGCTACGCCATCGAAAACCACATCAAGACCTACGCCCTCAAGCCCATGCTCTCCTATATCGGCGTGTTCCTGGGCTGCGGCGCGTTCTCGGTTGGCGTTACGATCCTTCTGATCAATCCCAAGTCGATTGAGAACATCGGCGTCACCATGCAGTTCCTGGGCTACGCCCTGATGATCGGCACGCTGATCTTCCTGGCGCTGGCCATCGTGGTCCTCGCCGTGGCGATGCTCGTCATCAACCTGATCTTCATCGACAAGCCCTTCCGCTTCTTCGGCAAGGACGATCTGGACATCGTGGAAGAGGAGGAGGACTACGAGCACATCGACGTTTCCTCCAGCTTTGACCAGGATCCCTACGATGCCGGCTACGGTGCCGGCGGCTACGGCGCTCCTGCCTCGGCAGGCGGCGGTGTGGCAGGCGAGGGCGGTTACGCGGCGTCCTCCGGTGCTTCCTCGGCATCCTCCGTCTCCTCGGCGGCCGGTGCTGCAGGCGGCTTTGGCGGCGGCGCTCTCTCGGCTATGCACTCCACCGAGGAGCTTGGCGACCGCGAGCGCGTATTCCCCGCACTTTCGGCGATGGATATGCATTACAACTTCACCGTTCGTCAAACGAGAGAGACGGTGGATATCTCCCTGCCCGAGCTTTGCCGTCAGTTCCGCAACTATCTGGCCAAGGAGGAGGGTCTCTACTTTGACACCGAGACCATCCGCATCTTCGTCAGTGCCTTTGCGGCATCCCAGTTCATGATCCTTGAGGGTCTTAGCGGAACGGGTAAATCCTCTCTGCCCCGTTACTTTGCCAAGTTCACGGGAGGCAAGCTGCTCTTCATGCCGGTTCAGGCAACCTGGAGAGATAAGTCCAGCATCCTGGGCTTCTTCAACGAGTTCTCCAAGACCTACACCGAGACGGATTTCCTGCTTCACCTCTATCATGCAAACTACCATCCCGACCAGATCCACATCTTCGTACTGGACGAGATGAACATCTCCCGCGTGGAGTATTATTTTGCCGACCTGTTGTCTGTTCTTGAGTATCCGAAGCCGGATTGGAAGCTGCGTCTGTTGCAGATCCCCTACGGATTCGTTCCTCCGGAGCGCATCCCCGACGGTAACATCCAGATCATGCCCAACTGCTATTTCGTGGGAACGGCAAACAAGGACGATTCCACCTTCTCCATTGCGGACAAGGTGTACGACCGTGCCATCACGCTGGACTTCGATTACCGCAACCAGCCCTTCAAGGTCACCGACGAGGTCTCCCGCATTTCGCTCAGCAGCTCCAAGCTGCAGCAGCTCTATGACGAGGCCATCGCCGACCAGAAGAACTGCCTGACCGCGGCCGACCGCGAGAAGCTGGACGAGCTTTCCGCATTCGTTTACGAGCAGTTCGACATCGCCTTCGGTAACCGTATCATGACCCAGATCGAGAAGCTCGTTCCTACCTATATCGCCTGCGGCGGTACCAAGGAGGAGGTCCTCGACTTCATGTTCGCCCAGAAGGTTCTGGTCAAGCTCGAGGGACGCTTTGAGGAGTACGTCAAGGGCGCGCTCAACCAGCTGCTCCAGCTGCTGGCCAAGACCTACGGCCCCGGCGTGTTCAAGCGCTCTGAGAAGACCATCCGCGGCTTTATCAGAAAGCTGTAATTTAATAAGGACGGCAGAGCAGATCTGCCGACAACGATCCACCCCGACAGGGAGAGGGAGAGAAAACGGAGAGGGAAGCGCACGGCGCACCCTTGCCCCTCGCACTCTCCCTGTCGGGTGTACGGCGTTTTATTGCTTTTTCGTTTTTCCCGAGGCGGGAGCGTCGGAGCCCTCCGATTCCCCAAAAAATCGCATTTTGCAAAGGATTAGAATGGTATGAGAATCATCGAAGAAGGATACCTGAAGCGTACGGTTGCACAATTGAATAGCTTTGCGACCGGGCACAAGTCGTATGCCGATCTCTTCGCCGATATGGAATCCTTTGAGACCGAGCCGCTGCAGGACCTTTCCTTCCGCACGGACCTGACCTATTTTGAGGAGATCGCCTTTATTCTCAGCGTTATTTCCTCCATCATTTCGCATCCCCACATCTCCAACAAGGGCGAGAATATCATCATTCGCACCGAGCTTGCCAGCTCCGTCTCCCCCGAGATGTTCCAAAAGACCATGCGTGACCCCATTCTCTGGAGCTTTGACGGCGACCGCATGATCCCCGAGCACGTCCATTACTTCCAAAGCATCGACGACCTGCGCATCTACGAGAACGTCTTTCTCGTGATGCTCGTCAAGCTGATCGCCGCGGAGTTGACCAAATATCAGGATTTTTACACCTCTCTGATCGAGACCTATCACGGCCAGGAGACGCTTTCGCTCAACGAGAACAACGTTTCGGTCGCGCTCTCCAAGATCCGTGTGCTCAACAAGAGAATTCGCTACATCCAGAACACGCGCTTCTACAAGGAGATCAACAAGAAGCCCACCACGCTTCGCACGGTGCATCCCACCAACATTCTCCTCAAGGACCGCCTGTATAACTATTGCTTCAAGTTCTACCGCTCGCTGGTGACCTACCCCGAGAAGGAAAAGCTGATGCACGATTTTGCCGTGTACTACTGCATGATGCTGATGCGTGCGCTTTCCAAGAAGGGCTTCCGTCCGGCGAAGAACAACCCCCAGAAGCTCCGCTTTGACGGGGAAAAGTCGCTGGTGATCCCCAAGCTCACCTTTGAGAGCCCGCTCTACACGGTGGAGACCGAGCTGCTCGAGGCCAATCGGGGACTTGTGCTGACGGTGGAGAACAAGCTGGTCGCGCGCGAGGAGAACAAGCGGGCAAAGCATCTTCTGCTCTTCAGCCCCCAGACCTCCTTTGCCGACCTCAACACGGTCTCCGCGTCCTCTTATCAGGGCTACCGCACGGTGGAGGCCATTTCGCTCTGGAATACGGCTTACGTGGAGGAGGTTATTCTTCCGCTTTATCGCAACCCGCTCTCGGAGCAGGAGGTCATGAGCCGTTGGCTTTCGACCAAGCTTTCCGCCTCCCGCGCCAGCGCCGAGCTTTACCGCACCTTCTGCCCCGCCTGCCAAAAGGCGTCGGTGGATTGCAACGACACGGATCTGCGCATCTGCACGTCCTGCGGCTCGGAATTTACGTTCTTCCGCGATGCGGAAAATCAGGAGAACCTGTGGTTCTTGAAATGGAGGGGATAAGCTATGGCAAAGCTCAATAATCCGCAGGGCAAGCCCACGTCCCCACGTCCCATGACGCCGGAGGAGAGGCAGAAGCTTGCGCAATCGCAGGCGCGCGCACGCTCCATGGCGCGTGCGCAGGCCGTTGCCCGCGCACAGGCAAACGCCCGCGCACAGGCAAGGGCAAGACTTGCGGCACTGGCCGACGAGGGTGAGGAGATCACCGTCGCCGAGGAAGTGATCGCAAGCGAGACCGTGTCGGGAAGCCCCGCGCAGACCGAGGCACCCAAGACCGAAGCGCCCAAGACCGAGGCGCCCAAGACCGAAGCCCCCAAGACCGAGGCTCCCAAGACCGAAGCGCCCAAGACCGAAGCCCCCAAGGCCGAGGCGGAGCGCGCAAATAAGGCGTCGGACGAAAAGGATGGCGAGCTGCTCGAGTACGCCGTCCGCATTCGCGATCTGCATAAATCCTACGGCAAGAAGACGGTCCTCAAGGGCCTGAATCTGGACGTTTACCCCGGCGAGCTGTTCGGCTTTATCGGCCGCAACGGTATCGGTAAATCCACCACCATCGACTGCATGATCGGTGCTAAGCGCTTCAACAGCGGCAGCATCACGGTGGGAGGCTACGACATTCAGCGCGAGGCGCTGGACGCCAAGTATTCCTACGGCTACGTGGCGAGTGAGCCCACCTGCTACGAGGTGATGACGGGCTACGATTATCTCGAATTCGTGGCCAGCGTCTACGGCCTTACCGAGACCGAGTTTGCCGGCAACTACAAATATCTTTGCAACCGTCTCCAGCTCAATCTTTCTGAGCTTTCGCACCAGATCGGGGGCTACTCCCACGGTATGAAGCAGAAGCTCTGTCTTGTGGCAAGCCTTTTGCACAACCCGAACATCTGGATCCTGGACGAGCCCACCGTCGGTCTTGACATTATGGCCCAGGAGGAGCTGAAGAAGATGATGCGCGAGTACGCCAACCACGGCAGGACCGTGTTCGTCACCTCGCACAACATCGAGCTGGTCTCGATGATCTGCGACCGCGTGGCCATCATCAACGACGGCGTGGTCAAGGCGATCTACGATCTCAACCGCGACCCCGAAAAGCGCGGACAGCTCGCGAGGATCTTCCTTGAGACCTACGGAGGATAAGGCATGCTGAATCTTATCGTAAAGGACTTTCGGCTTCTCTTTTCCGCGCAGGGCAACCTGCGAAAGAAGCTTTTGTCGGTCCTGACGACAGTGCTCATGATGGCGGCCGTTGTGGGAATTGAGACCTATATCTTTACCACGATCCTGGATAAGATCCGGGTCTATAACAATGCGAGCCTGCCCTTCCTGACGCTCTTTCTCGGCATCATCTCGGTGTTCATGATCCTGCTCACGACCCTGCGTGCAAACAAGCTCTTCTTCAATCTGAAGGACATCGAGCAGCTTTTGCGCCGTCCGGTCTCGGGAGCGCAGATCGTGATCTCCAAGCTGGTCTTCCTCTTTTTCACGCATTACGTGATGAGCCTTTTGCTCACCTACCCGATCCTGATCGCCTACGGCAACCTGACGGGGCGCTCGATCTGGTTCTACTACATTGGCGTTTTCTATCCTGCACTGGCCTTTCTGTTTGAGGGAGGGGTCGCGCTGATCCTGGTTTATCCCTTCAAGCTGGTGTCGGATTTTCTCAAGAAGCACATGGTGCTGCAGTTTGCGCTCTCTCTCGTCCTGATGGTGGGGGCCTGCATGCTGTATAACTACGTGCTGGGGATCTTTATGGAACTGGTGGTCAACAACAACGTCAACGCCATCTTCACGGTATCCTCCCTGCAGAGGCTCACCGAGCTTCGCCGCTGGATGGTCCCCATCAACTTCCTGGCCGACGTCTTCTTCGCCTCCAGGACCTCCATGATCATCGTGTATCTCTGCATCGCGGGCGGAATTTTTCTGCTCGGTGCGGCGCTGGTGATCTTCGCCTTCAACTATTTCCGCAGCATCACCCTGCACGCAAAGCCGGGAAAGGCAAAGGACCTTTTGCACTTTACCACCCCCACGGTGGCACTGATCAAAAAGGAGATCCTTTTGCTGTTCAAGGACTCCAACAACATCTTTTCCTTTACGGGAATGCTGATCGTGCAGCCCTTTTTGGTGTATATCATCATCAGCTCGATGAACGACGTCTTTTCTTCGGGTGCGTTCTCCTACGCCATGCTGGCGCTGCCTGAGCTGATCCCCTTGCTCAACGTGCTGATCGTTATGCTCTTTACGCTCATCATCAACCAGGGCGCAAACGAGTATATCCAGACCGAGAAGGGAAACGTCCGCCTGATGAAGATCCTGCCCGTTTCCCCCATCAAGCAGCTGCTCATCAAGCTGGCGGTGCCCTACTGCCTGTCGGCGATTTCGCTGACCGTCACGGTCGTCCTGCTCCTTGCTACGGGTGAGCTTGGACCGGTGTCCGGCATTTGCGCGTGGCTCCTGACGCTTCTGCTTCTGGCGGTCTTTGAGCTGATCTCGCTGAAGGAGGAGATGCACGTGGGCAACAACCGCCCGCGCTCGACCTTCCTTTCCACCTGCTATTCTTATCTCTTGCCGATCGGCTTCTTCGGAGGCTCGATCGTGGGATGCATCTTCGGACTTGACATTCGTTTGGCGTACCTGATCGGCACGGCGGTCTTCCTTGTGTGCAGTCTGCCGCACGCGATCCGCGTTCGCTTCAAGCTCGAACAGCTATTCCTGGATCTTGAAATGGTGAACTGATTATGAAAAAGAAAAACATTGCCATTCTTTTGCTGCTTCCGTTTGTCATCTCTCTGCTCGGCGTCATCACGGTCAATCTGACCTTCAAGACCTTTGAGAACGACATTTCGCACATTGAGTGGAGCTACGGGGACGTGGAGGTCTTCCGCATCGGGGAGCGGCGCTATCCGCTTTCCGCCACGGGCATCAACCCTTCAAATTACCCGCTCGCCCCGGGCAACGAGCTGGTCTGGACGGTGGAGAACAAGGATGCTTCTCTCACCGAGCCTCTGGCCGAGATCGTGGAGGAGAACGGAAAATTCTATCTGGTCGCGCATAGCGAGGGCGAGGTGATCCTCACCTGCTCCAACGCCAAGGGCAACGTGACCCGACGCACCTCGGCGATCCTCTATCTCAACAGCGTGATCGTGGTGCAGACCAAGGTGCAAAGCTCGCAGAACAACATCGACGGCAAGCTCTATTACGGAGAGTACGATCTGCAAAACGGACAAAAGGTGCCGGCCACGGTAGAGCTTTCGGTCACCTGCGTGCCCGAGTCGCTTTCCTCCACGCTCTATCTGGAAGAAAGCACGCCCAATATTTCCTTTGATCTGAACACGTCCGCTCTGCGCATCAGCGGAGCAGGACCTGCGTCCTTTACCCTTGCGGGAGGCACGGAGGCAGAGGGCAACAAGACCTCCTTCTCCTACTCCTTCGAGGTCGTTGAGGACGGCGTCAACGTGTATACCTACGAGGATCTGCTCAACTGCACCAACCGTTCAACCAAGGGCGAGATCGTGGTGCTGCGCAAGTCCTTCGAGTCTCTTGCCAACGCTTACGTGATGAACGGCACCCAGGTGGTCACCAAGGGCGGCGAGCCCGTGCGCAAGGCCAACAACGTGGAGCTGTTTGGCACCTACGACGTCAAAACGGGCAAGTACCGCTTTGCCGACGAGGTCTATTCCTTCACCACCACGGCCAACCGCTCGTATATCGACCAATGGAACGCCTTTGCCGATGCCAGCGGCGGAGAGTACAAGCGCATTTCGGATACGCTTTACGCCGGTCTGCACGTGCAAAAGGATTTTTACGGCAACGGCTACACCCTCAACCTGCACAACCTGACCTTCCCCTCGGACGTGATCCAGGGAACCAATCCCGAAACGGGTGAGACGGTCTCGGTGCCGCAGCTTTCCAAGGACAATCTCTTCCGCGGTCCGCTCCCCTTCTACACGCTGGGCGACCCCAACGGAATGCCCCTGGTCACGGCACACGGACAGGACAACGTGGGTCTTTACGTGGAGGGTGACAACATCACCGTCAACGACGTCAACGTCAAGAACTGTGATTTCGGCAACAGCTTTTCCAACCTGACCTACGTGGGCACGGTGCTGGAGGCGCTGGGCGACGGGATCACGATCCGCAATTCGGTCCTGCAAAACGGCAAGAACGTCATGCGTGCGTATTCCTCCGAGAGCCTGCTTTTGGAGAATTGCCTCCTGCAGAACGCCAAGAACTTCCTTCTGATGGTGGGAAGCAACGAGTATCTGCCCGTTGACGGCAGCCAGAGCTTCACCTTCGCCTCGGCAACGGGCGAGGAGATCACCATGACGCTGGACGAATTCTTGCTGGCGGAGGGCGCGGGTGACACGCTCTTGACCGAATATCTGATGGGTACGTTTGACAGCAACGCCCTGATGGAGGCGGCTCTTGCCGCGATCCAACGCTCGCTCAACCAGAGCGGCGGACTTTCCGCGGGCGGCTCCGTGGAGGTCAAGGACACGCTCTTCTATCGCAGCGGTATTTCCTCCATTGCGCTGGAGAGCGCCTTCAACGGTCCCTTCCTCTATAACGCGACCCCCTCGCTGATCTCCACGATCTTCTCCATGCTGACCGAGGGAGAGGGCTCAACAAGACCCCTCGTTCCCCTCACGCCGACGCACGTTTCGGGCGTCAGCGCCCCCGTGGAGCTTCACGTCACGGGAAGCACGGCGTTTTACGATTACAAGACGCGCGAGGATCTGGATTTTAGCGGTCTGATCAACGAGAACATTTCCACCATTGCGAATCAGCTCCTGAAGGAAATGGAGAAGGAGGGCGAGGTCAACGTCACCATCGACGATATCTTCCCCCTCAAGTCCATGCTCTACAAGGATGCCGCCGCGGCGGGAAGCCTGTATACCAACGCCGAGGGTGAGCAATCGCTCAACGTGGCGATCGCCTTCTACGGCGGAGGCCTCAACCTCTCCACCGTCTCTCTTGAGGGATTGGAGTGCGCAGAGCAGATGAGCGCCGAGATGTCCGTGGACTGGGTCGAGAGCTATCTTGATCTTCCCGCGGTGGATATGGGCAATTTCAATTCGCTGTTCTCGGCTCTGCCGAGCATCATGCAAAAAACGGTAACGGTCGTTACCGGCTTTGATCCCTTCCGATTTGTTTGTATGAAAGGAAACGGTTATCTGTACGGGGAGACGCCCAGCGTGGCGGATCTGCGCGCAAACAACCAGAGGTAACACACATGAAAAAATACGTAACATTGGCACTCTCCCTCCTGGCGATCCTCCTGATGCTGGGGCTGACTGCCTGCGGCTTTTCCTCGGATTCGCTGGAGATCGAGTCGATCTCGGCCGAGATCCTGACGGACGGCTCGGGCGCGACCCGCATCACGATCAAGTATTACGATGACATGGAGGAGCCCGTGGTCTTTGACATTCCCATGGGACAGATCGGCCCTCAGGGTGAGATCGGCCCGATCGGAAACGGCATCTCCAAGATCGAGATCATCAACGCGGAGGACGTGGAGAACGGCGAGAACGACCATCAGCAGACGCTGAAGATCTACTATACCGATGAGACGATGGAGCCCACCGAGGTCATCGTTTCGGACGGTGCGTCCATCGTTTCGGCCACCCGCGTTGAGGACGTCAACGAGGAGGGCGTTGTGACCGCCGTTTACATGGAGGTGCTTTACTCCGACGGCAGAACCGATCGCATCGAGCTTCCTCGCGGCGAGCGCGGCGTTGGTATTGCCAACGTTCTGCAGGGTGAGGCAACCCCCCAGGGTCGCCCGATCACCTTCGTGCTGGACAACGGCATGACCATTGGCCCGATCACCGTTCCTGCAGGACCGCAGGGCGACAGCGTTACGGGTATTACCGTTCCCACCGAGGTCAAGGATGAGTTCGGCAACGTTACGGGAACCAAGTTCCGCTTTATCTTCTCCTCCACCGACGAGAACGGAAGCCCCATCGTCTCCTCCGAGCTGATCATTCCTGCCGGCGTGGACGTTTCGGGCATCAAGTCCACCGATCTTCTGGACGAGGACGGCCGCAAGATGGGTACCAAGTTCCACTTCGTCAAGTCGGACGGCACGGTCACGGATGAGATCACCGTGCTGGACGGTATCGGCGTTGCCGGCGTCAAGTCCGAGCTGAGCGCCAACGGTGACACGATCGTCACCATCACGCTGACCGACGGAACGGAGAACAGCTTTGTCATCGACGCTCCCCTGAGCATCGATCACGTGGACGGCGCACTCAAGGCCGACGGCTCCACCGACCTGGTGATCCATTACACCAATCCCCTGCATCCCCCCACGACCATCAACGTTCCCAAGGCGCAGGGCATCGAGCGCGTGGAGACCGACGAGACCGAAACCGAGTACATTCTGAAGTTCCATTACAGCGGAGACGCTGATCCCACCGTGGTCACCTTTGCCAAGCCCACGGCATGGCACAGCTCGGACCGCAACCCCGGAAAGAGCGACGGTAACATCGGCGACTACTGGTTCAACGAGTCGCTCTGCATCATCTGGCACAAGGAAGCAAACGGATGGGTCGAGGTCGTTGACTTCAACGACTACGGCGACGAGGT
>JAFNVK010000057.1 GCA_017379815.1 Clostridia bacterium | reverse complement strand
CAGTTGCTGGAGCATGGCCTGGAATACCGCTTTAACGCGGCGGGGATCACGGCGGTGCTGTGTACCGCCGACGGCGACGTGGCTAACCAGGTGGATATCGCCGCTGAAAAGTGTCCCACCCTCCGGCACAAGCTGATTGTGAACGGCACCAAAGAGGGCTGGCGTAGCTTTGATGAGGAGTACACCCTGTACTCCACCCACTATAACCGTCCCGAAGATGCCCCCGGCGGTGACGACCTGATGCTGATGTTCTTTACCTCCGGCACCACCGGCTATCCCAAGATCGCGGCCCACAACTACAAGTACGCCTTGGGTCATTTCCACACCGCTCGCTACTGGCACAATGTGGACCCCGACGGTCTGCATTTCACCATCTCCGAGACCGGTTGGGCCAAGTCCATGTGGGGCAAGCTGTACGGCCAATGGCTCTGCGAGGCGGCAACCTTCGTTTACGATTTCGAGCGCTTCCACGCAGACGATATTCTGCCTATGTTTGCGAAATATCAGATTACCACCTTCTGTGCGCCGCCCACGATGCTGCGTATGATGGTCAAGGAGGATATTTCCAAGTACGATTTCTCCTCGGTCCAGCACATGACCACGGCGGGCGAGGCACTCAACCCCGAGGTCTACCGCCAGTTCGAGAAGGCAACGGGCTTGCAGATCCTCGAGGGCTTTGGCCAGTCCGAGAGCACCATGATCATCGGAAACATGACGGGTGCGCCGCATAAGATCGGCTCGATGGGCAAGCCTGCACCGATCTACGACGTGGAGCTGGTGGACGCCGAGGGCAATCCCGTGGCCGTGGGTGAGACGGGCGAGATCGTTGTCAGCCTCAAAAACGGCTCTCCCTGCGGACTTTCCGTTGGCTACTACAACGATCCCGAAAAGACCGCCGAGGCATGGCACGACGGCTACTACCACACGGGAGACACCGCGTGGCGTGATGAGGACGGCTTCTACTGGTACGTCGGCCGCGTGGACGACGTCATCAAGTCCTCGGGCTACCGCATCGGTCCGTTTGAGATCGAGAGCGTCATCATGGAGCTTCCTTACGTTCTCGAGTGCGGCGTTTCGGCCGCTCCCGACGAGGTGCGCGGTCAGATCGTCAAGGCGAGCATCGTCCTGACGCCCGACGCCGAGCCCACCGAGGAGCTCAAGAAGGAGATCCAGCGCTACGTCAAGGAGCATACCGCGCCCTACAAGTATCCGCGTCTGGTCGTCTTCCGCGACGAGCTTCCCAAGACCTCCAGCGGCAAGATCCGCCGCAATATGCTGTAAGGCTTGGTGTATATGATGAAACGGGTTACGCTTTTTTGCGGGCATTACGGTAGCGGCAAGACCAATATTGCCGTCAATTATGCCCTTCATCTTCGGCGGAGCGGGGAAGAGGTCACGGTCGCAGACCTGGACATCGTCAATCCCTATTTCCGCACCAAGGACAGCCGCAAGGAGCTGGAGGCGGCAGGCATTCGCCTGATCTGCTCGGAGTATGCCAACACCAATCTGGATATTCCCGCGCTCCCGGCCGATCTTTACGCCATCACGGACGACAAGGGCCGCTATGCGGTCATCGACGTTGGCGGCGACGATCGCGGCGCGCTGGCGCTGGGACGCATTTCTCCCGCGCTGCGTGAGGAAGGGAACTACGAGATGCTGGCGGTCATCAACTGCTACCGTCCGCTGACGCAGGACATCCCCTCCACGCTTGAGGTTCTCGGCGAGATCGAGGCCGCTTGCGGAATGCGCTTTACGGGCCTGGTCAACAATTCCAATCTCGGCGAGATGACCTCTGCCGAGGACGTGCTCGCCTCCCTCCATTATGCCGAGGAGGTCAGCCGTGCATCGGGGCTTCCCGTATGCATGACTACCGTGCGCGCCTCTCTTTACGAGACGCTCAAGGAGCGGATCGAGGGGCTGTTCCCCCTTGACCTGCAAGAGAAAATTTGTTAAAGATCCTAAGAAAAGGAGAATGACATATGGCAAAATTAACCTTTAAGACCGACAAATGTAAGGGCTGCGGACTTTGCGTTGACGCCTGCCCCAAGAAGGTTCTTCGTCTCTCCCCCGACAAGATCAACCAAAAGGGACACCATCCCGTGGAGGCCGCCAACGAGGAGGCCTGCATCGGCTGCGCCTTCTGTGCGACCATGTGCCCCGATTGCATCATTGAAGTGGAAAGGTGAGTGACGAATATGGCAGATAAGGTTTTGATGAAGGGAAACGAAGCGATCGCAGAGGCGGCCATTCGCGCGGGATGCCGTCATTACTTCGGTTATCCCATTACCCCCCAGACCGAGATCGCGGCCTACATGGCCAAGAGAATGCCCAAGATCGGCGGCGTGTTTCTGCAGGCTGAGAGTGAGATCGCGGCTATCAACATGGTCTATGGCGTTGCGGCCGCAGGTCTTCGCGTGATGACCTCCTCCTCCAGCCCCGGAATTTCGCTCAAGAGCGAGGGACTTTCCTACCTCGCCGGAGCGGATCTGCCCTCTCTTGTGGTCAACGTCCAGCGCGGAGGCCCGGGACTTGGCGGCATTCAGCCCAGCCAGTCGGATTATTTCCAGGCCACCAAGGGCGGCGGACACGGTGACTTCCGCATGATCGTTCTTGCCCCCTCCTCGGTGCAGGAGATGGCAGAGCTGACCGTCAAGGGCTTTGCTCTGGCGGATACTTATCGCATGACGGCCATGATCCTGGCCGACGGAACCATGGGACAGATGATGGAGCCCGTGGCCCTGGACGATCTCCCCGTGACCCCCATGCCCGAGAAGCCTTGGGCCGTAACGGGAACGGGCATGAAGCGTCCGCATAACGTTGTCAATTCTCTCTTCCTCTCTCCCGAAAAGCTCGAGGAGACCAACTTCGAGCGCTACGACCGCTACCGCGTGATCGAGGAGAAGGAGACGATGTATGAGGAATACCGTATGGAGGATGCAGAGATCTGCATTGCCGCCTTCGGTATTGCCGCCCGCGTATCCAAGAACGCCATCGACGAGGCAAGAGCCATGGGCATTAAGGTGGGCATGATCCGTCCCATCACCCTCTGGCCCTTCCCGAAGGCGCCCTTCCGCCGTGCGGCAGAGCAGGTCAAAGAGGTCATTTCGGTGGAGCTGTCCATGGGACAGATGATCGAGGACGTTCGTCTTGCCACCGAGTGCCGCGTTCCCGTCACCCTGTGCAACCGCGTGGGCGGTATGATCCCGTCCCCCGAGCAGGTGCTGGACGCGATCCTTAAGGCTGCAAAGAATGGAGGTAAGGAAGCATGATCGTTTTTCAGAAGCCTCACGCATTGGCGGATCTGCCGATGCATTATTGCCCCGGCTGCACCCACGGCATCATTCACCGTCTGGTGGCTGAGGTCATGGATGAGCTTGGGATCGAGGGCAAGACGGTCGGTATCGCACCGGTCGGCTGCTCGGTTATGGCCTACGACTATTTCAACTGCGATATGATCGAGGCGGCGCACGGACGCGCTCCTGCCGTCGCCACGGGCGTCAAGCGCGCCAACCCCGAAAACGTGGTCTTTACCTATCAGGGTGACGGTGACCTCGCGTCCATCGGTATGGCCGAGACGGTACACGCCGCCGCGCGCAACGAGAACATTACGGTCATCTTCGTCAACAATGCGATCTACGGCATGACGGGCGGACAGATGGCTCCCACGTCTCTCCCCGGCCAGGTCACGCAGACCTCGCCCTACGGACGCGACGTCAAGCATTGCGGATACCCCATCCGCGTTTGCGAGCTGCTCTCTGAGCTTGAGGGTCCCGAGTATCTTGAGCGCGTGACCGTCAACAACGTCAAAAACGTCAAAAACGCCAAGAAGGCCATCAAAAAGGCCTTCCAGAATCAGATCGACGGCAAGGGCTTTTCGCTGGTTGAGGTCGTTTCCTCCTGCCCCACCAACTGGGGCATGACGCCCAAGCAGGCGCTGGAGTGGATCGACGAAAAGATGCTGCCGTACTACCCGTTGGGTGTTTATAAGGACAGATCGGCAAGCCAGGAGGCAGAGAAATGAGCACAACGAAGTTTTTGTTCTCCGGCTTCGGCGGGCAGGGCATTCTGTTCGTCGGAAAGCTGATGGCGTATAAGGGACTGACCGAGGATAAGCAGGTCAGCTGGCTTCCTTCCTACGGTCCTGAGATGCGAGGCGGAACGGCAAGCTGCAGCGTGATCGTCAGCGACACGCCCGTGGGCTCTCCCATCGTTTCCAATCCCGACGTTCTCGTGGCCATGAATCTTCCGTCTCTGGATCGCTTCGAGTCTGCGGTCGTGCCGGGAGGCGTCATTTTTGCCGATTCCTCGCTGATCGCAAGAGATATTGAGAGGACGGACGTAAGGCTGGTCAAGATCCCTGCTACCCAAATGGCGAGCGACAACGGCACGCCCACACTGGCCAACATGATCCTGCTCGGCAAGATCTTAAAGGAGCTTGGTCAGTTCGACGTGGAGAAGGTCGAGGCCGCACTGAAGAAGGTCATCTCCGCCAAGCGCGCGGATATGCTTGAGGTCAACCTCAAGGCCATGCAGCTGGGCGCGGATTACGAGGCCTGAGCTCTTCTGAATGCCTGACGCATTTTTTGCGATTTTCGTAAAAAATCGGCAAAAGCCCTTGACAAAAGGGCAAAAGCGTGCTATAATCATTTCCATCATTCACATCCAAATGCGTTGAAGGAATTATTCCTTTTTTCACCCCTCACCCCAGAGAGCCGACGGAAGGTGCGAGTCGGCGTGAGCGAGAAGGGAAGTCTCATTCCGGAGCAGAGACGCTGAAGTCCAGTAAGCGTCTACGGCTTGCCCCGTTATCATGGCAGAGAATTTGTTGGAATTCGGAAAAAGGTGGCTGCTTGTTCAGCAACTGGGGTGGTACCGCGAAAGTGTTTTTTCGTCCCCGGGATCGGTATTGGCCGATCCCGGGGGCTTGTTTATTTTCGGCATTCCCCGTCTCCGACGAGAACACAGAGAAAAGGAGAGGTAACATGAAACAGATCAGAATTGCAGACACGACGCTTCTGCGCGGCGAGGGCGCATTCAGCTTCAAGGAGAGGATCGAGATCGCGCGTCAGCTGGAAAAGCTGAACGTGGATGCCATCGAGCTCCCCGAGATCGCAAATGCCAAGACCGACTCGCTGCTCGTGCGCACGGTGTCCTCCTTCGTTAAGGGGAGCGTGCTTTCGGTTGGCGCCGGCATGGCAGAGGGAAGCGTGGCCCTGGCGGCCGCGGCTCTTTCGGGTGCTGCCCATCCCCGTATCCGCATCGAGCTGCCCGTCTCTCCCGTGGGAATGGAGTATCTCTGCCACAAGAAGGCGCCCAAGATGATCGAGTGGATCGCCGCCTGCGTGGCCGAGGCTAAGCAGTCCTGCTCTGACGTGGAGCTTTGCGCCGTAGACGCCACGCGTGCAGAACGCGAGGTGCTTGAGGCGGCTATTGACGCGGCCATCGGTGCAGGTGCAACCTCGATCACCCTTTGCGACAGTGCCGCCGAGATGATGCCCGACGATTTTGCCGCCTTTGCAGGCGAGATCGCCAAGCGCATCCCCGTTCCTGTGTACGTGTGCTGCAACGATAAGAACGGTATGGCCGCGGCATCGGCCGTGCTGGCCGTCCGTGCAGGCGTTGACGGCGTCAAAACGGCGGTGCTTGGCGAGACGGTATCTCTTGAGGCTTTCGTGGATATGATCAAGAATTGCGGAAACACCTACGAGCTCTGCACGGCGATCCGTGCAACCGAGCTGCACCGCAACGTCAAGCAGATCCGCTGGATCATCGACGGGGCAAAGAGCGACAAGCTCGTGCTCTCTCCTGCCGCCGAGCAGACCGAGATCCGTCTGGACGCCAATGACGGACGAGAGGCCGTGGATGCGGCCGCCGTGCAGCTTGGCTACGATCTCTCCGAGGAGGATCGCGTAAAGGTCTATGAGGAGTTCTGCCGCGTCAGCCGCAACAGACAGGTCGGCTCCAAGGAGCTGGAGGCCGTCATCGCGAGCGTGGCTCTGCAGGTTCCCGCAACCTATCAGATCAAGGCTTACGTCGTCAACAACGGCAACGTCATTTCCTCCACCGCGCAGATCACGATGGAGAAGAACGGCGAGACCATGCAGGGCATTTCCATCGGCGACGGCCCCATCGACGCCGCCTTCCGCGCCATTGAGCAGATCGTCGGTCATCGCTACGAGCTGGACGACTTCCAGATCCAGTCGGTCACCGAGGGCAAGGAGGCCATGGGCTCGGCTCTGGTCAAGCTCCGGGCTGACGGCAAGCTTTATTCGGGCAACGGTATTTCCACCGACATCATTGGTGCAAGCATCCGTGCATACATCAACGCGATCAATAAGATCGTCTATGAGGAGGTCCAGGCATGAAGCTTTCCTTTTCCACCAAGGGCTGGCACGGGCGGAGCTTTGAGGAGTTCTGCGACGTTGCCGAGGACTTGAAATTTGAAGGCATCGAGCTTCACAATATCTATAACGCCATGTTCACCGACCGTGACGGCGCCTTCCACGGCTACGCCAGTGCGGCAACTCTGCGCCGCCTCTACGAGAAGAAGCTGACGGTGGTCTGCATGGACACCGTTTGCGATCTTGGCAAGGCCGAGAACGGAGAGTGCGATATGCAGGAGATCCTCTCCTGCATGGAGATCGCCTCCAATCTGCACATTCCCTTTATCCGCCTCAAGGCGAGCGACGCCGGCAGCGAGGAGAAGAACGCCGCGGCGATCGAGCGCATTGCAGGACTGCTGGAAACGCTTTTGCCGGTGGCCGAGGAGAAGGGGATCACCCTGCTGATCGAGACCTTTGGTCTGTTCTGCCGTGCCGAGACCCTGCGCACGCTTCTCGAGCGCTTTGCCTGCGATTCGCTGGGCGCGCTCTGGAATCTGTCTGCCGCTTACTTTGGCGGAGGTGAGAGCGCCGAGCAGGTCATCAAGCATCTGGGCGCTTACGTCCGTCACGTGCACGTCAGCGACGCGCGCATGACCGCGGACGGCCTCGAATATTGCCTGGTCGGAGAAGGGGAGCTGCCCCTTGCGTCCATGATGCTGGCGCTCCGCTCGGTCAACTACGACGGCTTCCTCTCCCTGGTCTGGGATCCGCGCTGGTGCGAGGAGCTGGACGACATGGAGATCATTTTCTCCCAGTTTGTCAACTACATGAAGCAGTATAGCGACACCTCCCGCAAGGAGCCTGCGCTTTACTATAATAAGACCCACACGGGCAAGTACGTCTGGAAGAAGGAGGCGCTCATCGACGCGACCTTCTCGCAGGTGCTTGACCGTATGGTCGAGGAATTTCCCGATCAGTACGCCTTTAAGTATACGACGCTGGATTATACGCGCACGTATAGCGAATTTCGCGACGACGTGGACGAATTTGCCCGCGCGCTGATCGCCCTTGGCGTCAAGGCAGGATCGCACGTGGCGGTCTGGGCCTCCAACGTGCCGCAGTGGTATATTGCCTTCTGGGCAACGGTCAAGCTTGGCGCGGTTCTGGTCACGGTCAACACGGCCTACAAGATCCACGAGGCGGAATACCTGCTCAAGCAGTCGGATACGCACACCCTGATCCTGACCGAGGGCTCGAAGGATACGCATTACGGCAAGATCATTGCCGAGCTTTGCCCTGAGCTTGCCGAGACCAAGCCGGGCTCGCCCCTGCACAGCAAGCGCTTGCCCTTTTTGCGCAACGTTATTACCGTCGGCTTCCGCCAGAAGGGCTGCATGGATTGGAGCGAGGCGCTCGAGCGAGCCCCGCGCGTTCCTCTGCGCGAGGTCTATCGCATGGCCGCCGCCGTCAACAAGGACGACGTTTGCAATATGCAGTACACCTCGGGCACGACGGGCTTCCCCAAGGGCGTCATGCTGACGCACTACAACATCGTCAACAACGGCAAATGCATCGGCGACCGCATGGATCTCTCCACGGCGGACCGCATGATGATCCAGGTGCCCATGTTCCATTGCTTTGGCATGGTTCTCGCCATGACGGCCACCATGACGCACGGCGGAACCATTCTGCCCTTGCCGTATTTCTCCCCCAAGCCCGCGCTTGCCTGCATTCACAACGAGCATATCACCGCCTTCCACGGCGTGCCTACCATGTTCATCGCGCTCCTGGAGCATCCCGACTTTGAAAAGACCAGCTTTGCGCATATGCGCACGGGCATTATGGCGGGAAGCCCCTGTCCCATCTCTACGATGAAGGACGTGGTCGAAAAGATGAACATGAAGGAGATCACCATCGTTTACGGTCAGACTGAGGCATCTCCCGGCTGCACCATGAGCTCCACGGACGATCCCATCGAGGTGCGCGTGGGCACGGTCGGCCGTCCCCTGCCCGAGATCGAGTGCAAGATCGTCAATCCCGAAACGGGCGAGGATTGCCCCGACGAGGTCACGGGTGAATTCGTGGCGCGCGGCTACAACCTGATGAAGGGATACTACAAGATGCCCGAAGCGACCGCGGCCGCCATTGACGCCGACGGCTGGCTCCACACGGGCGACCTTGCCTGCCGCACCAAGGACGGCAACTTCCGCATTACGGGACGTCTGAAGGACATGATCATTCGCGGCGGCGAGAACATCTATCCCAAGGAGATCGAGGAGTTTATCTACACGCATTCCAAGGTCCGCGACGTGCAGGTCATCGGCGTGCCCGACGAGCAGTACGGCGAGGAGATCATGGCCTGCATCGTCTTAAAGGATGGCGAGAGCATGACGGCCGAGGAAATGAAGAAGTATATCGGCGACCACATGGCGCGCCATAAGGTGCCGAAGTACGTGGACTTCGTTGAAGGCTTCCCGATGAACGCCGCCGGCAAGATCCTCAAGTACAAGATGCGTGAGGATGCCATCGAAAAGCTCGGCCTGCACAAGGCGAGCAGTGTGGTGACCGCCTGATGGTCGGTCAAGGCTATGCGGTCGTTGACGCGCACTGCCACGTCTACCCCGAAAAGATCGCGGCGCGCGCGGTAGAGGGAACGGATACCTTTTACGGTCTGCATTCGGCCTGCCGCGGCACGGTGCGTGATCTCATGGAGGAGGGGCTTGCGCAGGGTGTAGATCATTTCGTCATCCAGTCGGTCGCTACCACGCCAAAGCAGGTCACGGGCATCAACGAGTTTATTGCCGAGGAGGTCGCAAGGGGCGAGGGACGCCTGACCGGTCTTGGCACGCTTCATCCCGAGAGCGCGGATCTTACGGGCGACGTCCGCAGGATCGTTCGTCTCGGTCTGCACGGAGTGAAGCTGCATCCCGACATCCAGCGCTTCAAGATCGATGACTTCCGCTTTCTGCGGATCTACGAGCTTTGCGAGGAGGAGGGGCTTCCCATTCTGATGCACACGGGCGATCACCGATATGATTTTTCCAATCCCAACCGTATGCTTCCCATCCTCGAGATCTTCGAGGGGCTTACCGTCGTGGGGGCGCACCTTGGCGGCTGGTCGGTCTGGGAGGACGCCGAGCGGATGCTCGCGGGAGCGCCGAATTTCTACGTGGATTCCTCCTCCTGCTTCGGCTTTTTGCCGCCCGAGCGCGTGCGAGAGCTGATCCTGCGCTTTGGCACGGATCGCGTACTCTTTGGAACGGACTACCCGATGTGGCATCCGCGGCAGGAGCTTGCGTCCTTGCTTTCGCTCGGCTTTTCCGAGGAGGAGACGCGCAGAATCCTTTCCGAGAATGCCAAAAAGGTATTTTCGATCGCGGAATAAGAAAAAAAGAGGACTTCTTCCTTTTGGAGAAGTCCTCTTTCTGCATTCTTATTTTTTCGCCTCGCGGGGGCGGAAGTATTCGTAGAGGTGGCAGGGGATCATGCCGTTGTAGAGCTTCTTGGCCTTGTCGGCGCGGCGTCCGTAGAGGCGCTCGAAGTCCTCGCAGGAGGTGATGACGTAGATCTGCCAGGGGTAGAGTGCTTCAAAGGTGCGCCCGATCTCCGCATAGAGCTTGGCCACCTCGGCAGGCGTCATCAGTCGCTCGCCGTAGGGGGGATTGCAGGCGATCGTGCCGCGGCGGTCCTCGCGCTTGATCCTGCGCGCGTCGGCCTGAAAGATGTTGATATGCTCCTCCACGCCTGCGCGGAGTGCGCTTTCGTAGGCCAGGTCAAGAATATCCTCGTCAATGTCCGAGGCGTAGGCCTCAAAGGGGGAATCCGTGCGAATCGCACCTCTTGCCGCCTCGCGTGCCTCAGCCCAAAGGGGAGCGGGGAGATTGGCAAAGGCCTCACCGGCAAAGGAGCGTCCAAGGCCGGGGGCGCGGTTGGTGGCCAGGAGCGCCGCCTCGATCGGAATGGTGCCCGAGCCGCAGAAGGGATCCCAGAGGAGCGTGTCCTCCTTGACGCGCGCGGTCATGGCGATGGCAGCGGCAAGCGTCTCGCGAATGGGAGCGGCACCTGCCTCGGGGCGGTAGCCGCGCTTGTGCAGGGCAACGCCGCTGGTGTCGATCATCAGGTGCGCCACGTCCTTAAAGATGAAAAACTCGATCTGGTATTTGACGCCGCTGCTCTCGGAGAACCAGCGGCAGCCGTATCTTTCCGAAAGCCGCTCAACGACGGCCTTCTTCACAATGCTTTGGCAGTCGGGCAGGGAATAGAGCTTGCTCTTGATGGCGTGTCCCTTAACGGGAAAAAGGTCATCCTTGCCGATCCAATCCTCAAAGGGAAGGGCGCGCGTGCCGTCAAAGAGCTCGGCAAAGCTTCTTGCCGGGAAGGACCCAAGCAGAATATAAACGCGCTCGGCACAGCGCAGGGCGATATTGGCGCGCGGAATATCCCGTGGCTCACCCTCGAAGATCACGCGGCCGTCCATCGTTTCGATGCGGCGAAGCCCCAGGGCATCGATCTCGCTGCCGAGCAGCTTTTCCAGCCCAAAGAGGCAGGTTGCTACCAGTTTCATGCCAAAATTCCATGCCTCCGCCGAGCGAAAGCGTCCTTTCCTTATCCGATTTTTGCGTATTTGTTCGATAATTCAGTATACTGGAAAAGCGCACCTTTGTCAAGTTCTTTTGCGGATATTTTTTACAGGCTTCTTGACTTTGGCGGGGAAAAATGCTATAATAAGCTTGTCTGAATCGAACGCTAAGGAGGACAGAGTATGATTCGCGTACTGATCTGGAACGAGTTTTATCACGAGCAATTCAAAGAGAAGATCCAAAAGGTGTATCCGGAGGGGATCCACCGTGCACTTGCGGAATTTCTTGGCCGCGAGGAGGATATTTCCGTACGAACGGCAACGCTTTACGATGAGCATTGCGGCATTACCAAGGAGCTTCTGGACGAAACGGACGTCCTGCTTTGGTGGGGACACGCCAGGCACGGCGAGGTGCCGGACGAGGTTGCCGAGCTTGTGCGTGACGCCGTGCTGGACGGCATGGGCGCGATCTTTCTGCACTCGGCGCATCACTCCAAGCCCTTCCGCTTGCTGATGGGTACGCCCTGCCACCTGACCTGGCGGGAATCGGAGGACCGTGAGGTGCTCTGGGTCATCGATCCCGCGCATCCCATCACGCGTGACATCGATCGCTATTTTGTCCTTCCCGCAGAGGAGACCTACGGTGAGCCCTTTATCGTCCCGAATCCCGATAAGGTCCTGCTCATCGGCAATTATTCGGGCGGTGAGGTCTTCCGCTCGGGCTGTCTCTACGAGCGCGGAAACGGAAAGATCTTCTACTTCCAGCCGGGGCACGAGACCTTCCCGACCTACAAGGATCCCAACGTGCAGTCGATCATCCGCAACGCCGTGCGCTTCCTGGCGCCCACCTATCGCGTAAGACCTACCTGCCCGCACGTGCGCAAGATCACGGATGACGAGCCCTATGTGATCGTTAAGCCCTGAGAGAAGAAAAAGATTTTTCATATTTTTGAAAAAAACTCTTGCAAAAGAGAAAAAAGTGTGTTATAATACTCGTGTTGCGCATGCGCAAATGAATTTTAGGGTGGTCCGCTGCTATGCTCGCATGAACACCCGGTACAGAGGAGGGCCAAACAATGAATCTGATTGAGGCTTTTACAAACGAGCAATTGAAGGCGGAGCTGCCCGTTATCCGCATCGGTGACACCGTTCGTGTGCACAACCGTATCAAAGAGGGCAACAGAGAGAGAATCCAGATGTTCGAGGGTACCGTCATCGCAAAGCACGGCGGCGGCATTTCCGAGACCTTCACCGTAAGACGTATTTCCTACGGCGTAGGCGTGGAAAAGACCTTCCCGATCCACTCTCCCAACGTAGAGAAGGTAGACATCCTCCGCGTCGGTAAGGTCCGTCGCGCAAAGCTCTACTACCTGCGCGGCAGAGTCGGCAAGGCTTCCAAGGTTAAGGAGCAGATCTGATCGGCATTCGCCGAGCTCAATAAAGAGCAGACAGAAGCTTTCTGTCTGCGCTT
>JAFNVK010000056.1 GCA_017379815.1 Clostridia bacterium | reverse complement strand
TGCAGGACACCTGGCTCTTCCACGGAAGCATCCGCGAGAACATCGTCTACGGACGTGAGGACGCCACCGACGAGGAGGTCCGCGCGGCGGCAAAGGCGGCCAAGATCGACTCCTATATCATGCATCTGCCCGAGGGCTACGATACCCTCCTTTCGGATGACGGCGTGAACATCTCCAAGGGACAGCGCCAGCTGATCACCATCGCGCGCGCCTTCCTCTCCAAGGCACCGATGCTGATCCTGGACGAGGCCACCTCAAACGTCGACTCGCGCACCGAGATCAAGATCCAGGAGGCCATGGCCGAGCTGATGCGCGGTCGCACCTGCTTTGTGATCGCCCACCGTCTCTCCACCATCCAGAACGCCGACTGCATTCTGGTTCTGCAGGACGGCAAAATCACCGAGCAAGGAAACCACGAGCAGCTGCTCCGCCTCGGCGGATTTTACAGCACGCTGTACAATTCGCAATTCCAATAAAGCAAAAAAAAAGGTTGCCCGAATGCAAATGCATTCGGGCAACCTTTTTTATCTGCCTTGCGCTTTATTTGGCATCGAACCAGGTCCTGCCCACGTGAATGTCCACGTCAAGAGGCACGGCACAGGTCATGGCGTGCTCCATCTCCTCCTTGAGCAGGCGTCTTGCCTCCTCTGCGCAGGAGTGATGCGCCTCAAGGAGCAGCTCGTCGTGCACCTGCAGGATCAGACGGGCATCAAGTCCTCTTTCCTGAAGTGCCCGATGCACGCGCACCATGGCGATCTTGATGACGTCGGCCGCCGTGCCCTGGATGGGGCTGTTCATGGCCACGCGCTCGCCGAACTTCTGCTGCATCTTGTTGCTTGCCGAAAGCTCGGGAATGTAGCGCCTGCGGCCGAGAACGGTGGTGACGTAGCCCTGCTCGTAGGCCTTTTCGATGACCTCCTTGAGGTAGGCGTCAATGCGCGGATATCCCGCAAGATAGCGGTTGATAAAGCCCTGCGCCTCGGCAACCGAAACGCCGATGTCGTCCGAAAGCGAGAAGGCGCCGATGCCGTACATGATGCCAAAGTTGACCGCCTTTGCGCGCTTGCGCATCTCGGAGGTTACCTCCTCCTCGGGCACGCCGAATACGGTAGCCGCCGTGGAGGTATGCACGTCCACGCCCTCGCGGAAGGCGCGGATCATATTCTCGTCTCCCGAAACGTGCGACAGAAGGCGAAGCTCGATCTGGGAATAGTCCGCATCGATGATGACGTAGTCCTCCTTCTGGGGCAGGAAGAAGCGGCGAAGCTCGCGGCCGAGCTCGGTGCGGATGGGAATGTTCTGCAGGTTGGGCTCAGTGGAGGAAAGACGTCCCGTGGCTGTTCCCGTCTGCTTGAAGGTGGTATGCACGCGTCCTTGCTCATCCGCCACCTTGAGCAATCCGTCGGCGTAGGTGCTTTTGAGCTTGGTGAGCTGACGGTAGTCCAGGATCTCCTGAATGATGGGGTGATAGGGGCGAAGCTTGTCCAGGATCTCGGCGTTGGTCGAGTATCCCGTCTTGGTCTTTTTGGCGTGCGGAAGCTTGAGGGTGTCAAAAAGCACCTCACCCAGCTGCTTTGGCGAATTGACGTTAAATTCCTTCCCTGCGTGGAAGAAGATCTGTGCCTCGAGCGCCTTGGCCACGTCACCAAGCTGCTCACCGTAGGCGCGGATGCCCTCGCGGTCAATATAGAAGCCAACGGTCTCCATGTCCGCCAGCACGCGCGAGAGAGGCATTTCCAGGTCAAGCAGAAGGCTTTCCTGCTCACTCGCGCAAAGCTTTTCGCGGATCTCGGGATACAAACGCAGGAAATAGGAGATGGACGGGCGGCTCTCGTCAAGGATCTCGCAAAGGTAATCCGAGACCAAACGGTCAAGCGAATAGACGCCCGAGGAATTGACCAGATAGGCCGCCAGCATCAGATCGTACAGCGGAAGCGCACGCAGCCAAGCCGCATCCGTCGCGCGATAAAGGCGCTTAGCGTCGTGGCAGACCACACGCGAGACCGTTTGCAGAGCCTCGGCCAGCGCGTCGCTTACCTCTGCGGTGGAAAAGATACGTTCACCGTCCGAAAGCAGCATCCCTTCATCGGAAAGCTCCAGAGCCAGAAGCTCGCGTCCGCGGATACGCTCGGCCAGAGCATCGGGCGAGAGCGAGAGGATCTCGCAGGGGGCTTCCGCGCAAGCGGCAAGCGGCTCGGGCTCGGCGTTTTGCAGATCAAAGCGCTTGAGGAAGGCGGAAAACTCGAGGCGAAGGAAAAGCCTTCTTGCCTCGGCGCGATCCATACCCTTGCTTTGCAGGTCGGAAAGGGTAAGGCCGATGGGCGCCTCACAGCAGATACGGGCAAGCGTGCGGGAAAGATACGCACTCTCCCGTCCGCTCTCCAGCTTTGTGCGCAGAGAGGGGGTGTGCTTTGCCGTGGGAAGCGCCTCATAGACGCCGTCAAGACTGCCGTATTCCGCGATCAATCGCAGTGCGGTCTTCTCTCCGATGCCGGGAACACCGGGGATATTATCCGAGCTATCCCCCATCAGAGCCTTGACGTCCACGAACTGCGAGGAGCGAACGCCGTACTTTTCAAGAAAGGCCTCCTCGGACATATCCACCGTCTCCTGATTGGTGGCCAGAAGGACGTGCACGTTCTCGCTGATCAGCTGAAGAGCGTCGCGGTCTCCCGTAAGCAGATAGGCCTCGCAATTCTCGCGCTCGCACATCCCGGCAAGCGTGCCGAGAAGGTCGTCGGCCTCGTAGCCCTCAAGCTCCAGCACGTGATAGCCCAGCGCGCGCAAAAGCTCCTTGGCCACGGGCATCTGCTGTGCCAGCTCCTCGGGCATGGGCTTTCTGCCCGCCTTGTAGGCGTCGTACATCCCATGGCGGAAGGTGGGGGCCTTGAGGTCAAAGGCCACGGCGCAATAGGCGGGCGAGAGTGCCTCGGCCTGGCGCGTGATCATGGTGACCATGCCGTACAGGGCGTTTGTGGGAAAGCCGTCCTTGGTGGTCAAGGGACGGATCCCGTAAAAGGCGCGGTTCAAGATGCTGTTGCCGTCCACGGCCAGCAGTTTCTGTTTCATGGCAAGCTGCCTACCTTTCCCGATGGATGCTCCATCCTTATACTCTGTCTATTATTGTATCATACCGCGCGGCAAAAGTCAACGAAAGGCAGAAAAGAAAGGCAAAAAAAGATGGGTTGCCCGCGCTTACGCTCAGGCAGCCCATTCCATGTCTATCGTGCGGCAAGATGCCGTCACCCCTTGAAGGATCAGATGACCTCCTCGTCCTCCTCGCGCTCCTCCTCGACGAAATCGTCCTTGGTAGCACCGCAAAGGGGGCAGACCCAATCGGCAGGAATATCCTCAAAGTCGGTGTTTTCGGCGATTCCGTTATCGGGATCTCCCGTGCGAGGATCGTACTCGTAGCCGCAAAGCTCACAAACGTAGACAACCATAATCGTGCGTCTCCTTTTTCAAAGTGTAATAGAAGCAGTATCATCATATACCATATTGTCCCCGTTGTCAATACCCTTTTTCCGGATTTTCTCACTTTTTTCCT
>JAFNVK010000010.1 GCA_017379815.1 Clostridia bacterium | reverse complement strand
GCCGGGATAGGCAAGGCAGAGGCCGATCAGCTTGCGCCGAAGCGCCCAGGATTTTCCGCCGCCGCGTGCACCGCCGTAGGCCGTGTATCGGGCTCTGGAGGCGAAGAACTGCTTTTGCCTATCGTTAGGGCGTCCGCCGATGCGCAAAAGCGTTTCCGCACCTGCTGCCCCTCCACCCTCCTGCACACGCTCATTTGTGAAAAGGCTCATTTTTCCTCCGCCGTCCTGCATACGCTCATCCTTGGACATCATTTTCCGTCCTCCAGAATGTCGTGCTCAAAGACCAGGCGGAGCTGCTCGCAGGAGGTGCTTACCCCGGCCGCCTCCTTTGCCTCGGCATACCCGAGCCTTCGCTTGAGGTAGGCGGAGAGGAGGTTCGGGGAGATGGAGGCGTTGAGTGCCTCATCCTCCAGGATCGCACATAGGCGGTCGTAGAGCTCGGGATGGGAGTGCCGCAGCCGATCGGCTGAGGAAACGCCGCAGCCAAGGTGCCGACAGAAGCCCGCAAGATTGGGAAAGCTGCGCTCCCGCTTTTTGGAGGAGCCGCTCTCCTCCCCGTCGCCGAGGCGGCAGGAGAGGAGATAGGCGTCCATCAGCGAGGGGAGCCTTCCCTCGTCCGCGGCCCTTTGCAGGACGTCCTGTGCCGCGGCGCTATTGGTTTCATTCATACAAAGGAACATCACCTCCGTTCGTTTCTGTGCAAGGACAGTTTAGCATCCAAAACCGTGCCAACCGGTGTCACCCTGTGCCACCCTGTGCCACGCATCGACGCGGACGTTTTTCTTTTTTGTTGACAGACGCCTGCGGGAGTGTTATAATGGAAGAGAAAAGAAGAGGACCCTCCGGCGGAGGATCCGAATTTTGGGAGGAAGGTATATGAAGACGCATATTGGGCAAAATATCCGTATCCTGATCACGGGAATCTGCTGCGTACTGCTTTTGGTCGGCGTGATCCTGTCCATGATCCCCGAGAAGGACCTGGGGCTTTCTGTTACGGAGGAGATCAAGGCGTCCTCCTCACGCATCACGCTTTCCGCGTCGCACTACTCCTGCGAGGTGACGGGGCAGCTGGAGAATGGGACTGCCGAGCCTGTTCTGATCGAGCGGCTGGAGATCCTCGTTGGCAACGGAGAGGAGACCCACCTGTTGGAGAAGACGAATCTGACGGTCCATGGACGCGCCACACACGAGATCTTCGAGCGCTGGGAGAGCGACACGCCCTACGACCGCGTTCTGTCGGTCAAGGTCACGGTAGGCGGCGAGACGGTGACGCTTTCCAATGCCTCACAGGGGGGCGTGTTCAACGGGCTTACGCTGATCCTCCTCGGCCTGCTTCTGCTTTGCGGCTATCTGCTTCTGCGCGCGGTCAAGATCCGCTACTACATGGAGCAGGAGGACCGCGTGGCCGAGATCGGCGCAGACAAGGCGTAAATACGCACAAGGATCCCGGAGCAGCAGGGCCTGCCTTCGGGATCCTTTCGCCTTTACGGCAGGACGCACTTTTTTTGAAGGAATACACATATACGCCCGCAAAGAAGCGGGAAAGCATCCGTCACCCTCTACATCACGCCGTCCGTTCGCCTTCTTTTTTGGGGAAGGGAAAGGTCGGTGCGGAAAGGAAGTGACGGTATTGAAGGGAATTCTGTTGGCCGGGGGGAGCGGAACGCGGCTCTATCCTCTTACGCGCGCGGTCTCCAAGCAGCTGCTCCCCGTGCATGGGAGACCGATGGTCTACTATCCGCTCTGCCTGCTTTTGGAGGCAGACATTCGCGAGATCCTGGTAATCAGCACACCGAGCGACGTCTCGCGCTATCGTGAGCTTTTGGGGGACGGCCGCCGCTTTGGGGGACGGCTCTCCTACGCCGTACAGCCCTCGCCCGACGGCGTGGCGCAGGCTCTGCTGATCGCCAAGGACTTTCTCGGCGGAGAGCCTGTTGCGCTGGCGCTGGGAGACAATCTGTTTTTGGGAGGCCGCGTGCCCCCTCTCTTGCAGGAGGCCGTGCAGCGTGCCGTGCGAAGCGAGGAAGCCACCGTCTTTGCCTGCTCCGTCCGCGATCCCGAGCGCTTTGGCGTGGTGGAGCTGGATGAAAGCGGCCGTGCGATCTCCCTCGTGGAAAAGCCGAAGACGCCAAGGAGCGATCTCTGCGTCACGGGGCTTTACGTTTACGGCTCGGATGCCGCAAGAGAGGCGGGCATGCTTCGTCCGTCGGCACGCGGAGAGCTTGAGATCAGCGAGCTGAACCGCCGGTATCTGGAGGCGGGGAGACTGACGGTGACCGTTCTTCCCGAGGACACGCTCTGGATGGATACCGGAACGCCCGAGTCTCTTTACGAGGCGTCCGCGCTCGTTCGCACGCTGGAAAAGCGGACGAAAAAGCTTATCGCCTCGCCCGAGGAGATCGCGTGGCGCAAGGGCTGGATCACCGATCGGGAGCTGCGCGCCTTTGCCGAGGAGCTCGCGTCCTGCGCATACGGAAAAGCCCTGCTCGGCCTTCTTGACGGAGGGGAGAGCAGGGAGATGCATAAAGAAAGAGAGGTTGAGTATCGATGACGCTTTTGGTTACCGGAGGAGCCGGATTTATCGGGAGTCATTTTCTGCGCGTCATGCGCGAGAGCTATCCGTCGCTTCGTCTGGTTTGTCTGGACAAGCTGACCTATGCCGGAAGGCGGGAGGCGATCGAGCCGCTTTTTGCGGATAGCCGCTTCCG
>JAFNVK010000055.1 GCA_017379815.1 Clostridia bacterium | reverse complement strand
GCTGCGGCGTGTCCTCGGCCGATCGGCTGCGGCACTCCCATCCCGAGCTCTACGACCGCCTGTGTGCGATCCTGGAGGACGAGGCACTCAACGCCTCCATCTCCCCGAACCTCCTCTCCGCCTACCTCAAGCGAAGGCTCGGGTATGCCGAGGCAAAGGAGACGGCCGGAGTAAGCACCTCCTGCGAGCAGCTCCGCCTGGTCTTTGAGCACGACATTCTGGAGGACGGCAAATGATGTCCAAGGATGAGCGTATGCAGGACGGCGGAGGAAAAATGAGCCTTTTCACAAATGAGCGTGTGCAGGACGGCGGAGGGGCGGCGGGCACGGAAACGCTTTTGCGCATCGGCGGACGCCCTAACGAACGGCAAAAGCAGTTCTTCGCCTCCAGAGCCCGATACACGGCCTACGGCGGTGCACGCGGCGGCGGAAAATCCTGGGCGCTTCGGCGCAAGCTGATCGGCCTCTGCCTTGCCTATCCCGGTATCCGCTGCCTCCTGGTCCGCCGCTCCTACGCGGAGCTGAAGGCCAACCACACCCTTCCCCTGCTCGCCGAATTCCCGGGGCTTCTGACCTATCGGGAAAGCGAGAAATGCCTCTCCCTGCCAAACGGAAGCCGCATCCATCTCGGGTACTGCGCCTCGGATCGCGACACCCTCCGCTATCAGGGACAGGAATACGACGTCATTGCCATCGACGAGGCAACGCAGCTGAGCGAATATCAGTTCTCGATCTTTAAGGCCTGTCTGCGCGGTGTCTCTGACGTTCCCCGAAGGATGTACCTGACCTGCAACCCCGGAGGGATTGGACACGCCTGGGTGAAGCGCCTCTTCATTGACCGCGAGATGCGCGAGGGAGAGAAAGCGGAGGACTACTGCTTTATTCCCGCACGGGTCTACGACAACCCCGTTCTGATGCAAGCGGATCCCGCCTACGTGCATCAGCTCGAAACGCTCCCAAAGCGCCTGCGCGACGCCTGGCTGCTCGGGCGCTGGGATGTCTTTGAGGGGCAGTTCTTCCCCGAATTCTCCTCCGAGCTCCACGTCTGCGCGACCGAGGCCATTCCGCGAGAGCTTCGCCACTTCGTGGCTCTGGACTACGGCTTTGATATGCTGGCGGCGCTTCTGCTCGGCACGGATGCAAGCGGCAACGTCTTCGTCCTGCGCGAATTTTGTCAGCCGAATCTCGTCCTGCGCGAGGCAGGGGAGGCCGTGGTGGCGCTCTGCCGTGGGGTGACACCCGAATACGCCGTCGCCTCCCCCGACCTGCGCAACCGCCGTCAGGATACGGGCAAAAGCGGCTTTGAGATCCTGCAGACCGTTCCCGGAATGCCTCCGCTCCGCGCGGCGGACGACCGCCGTATCCCGGGCTGGCGCCTCCTGCGCGAGTATCTGCGCCCTGCCGAGGGCGCACCCGCTCTGCGCATCGGAGCGGACTGCCGCGTGCTGATCTCCTCCCTGCCCGCCCTGCTCTGCGATCCTTTGCGTCCGGAGGACGCCTCGGGAGAGCCGCACGCCGTGACGCACGCCCCGGAGGCCTTGCGTTACGCGCTGATGAGCCGCCCGGCCGCTTTTTCTCCCGGCGGACGGCAGGAGGTCTTTCGCTTTTCAAAGCCGAAGAAGTCGCTTTTCTGAAGCGCATAAAAAATTCCCATGCAACCCCCTCCCGACGGTAGGCGTTTTCTGTGCACGCGTGCCTCGGGACACCACGATGCGGATATGCCTTTGCCAATATCCGTCCATCGGATTCTTCCCGAAAGGAGTGATTCTGTTTATGGCAAAAATCAAACCCGCGAAGGCTACGGCAAAGGAGACGCTATCGGCCTTCCCCGGCCTTGGCGCCCGGCAGATCCCAAACGGCTCCTGCGCCCAGGAGGTGCGCAACTTCCGCATCCTGGCGGACGGCTCTCTCGAAAAGCGGGCGGGCTGGTTCGTCAAGCATGATCTTCCCGGCACCGTTCGCGCCTTCTGGAAGGGAACGCTTGACGGTGAGGAGGCATCCATCGCCCTTTGCGACGACGTGGTCTACCGCATCGACGAACGCGGCGAAAAGACCCCTGCCGGGCTTCTGTCGACGCAAACGGGGCGCGCACGCATCTTCCGCTTTGCGGATGCGCTCTACCTGCAGGACGGAAACGAGCTGCTCGTCTGGCGCACCGGCAACGCCGCCTTCGTCCCGGCCGAGCCCTACGCGCCGCTCTACGGCTACAACTGGCACCCCACCGCATACGGTGACGTGCTGGAGGAGCCCAACCTGCTCTCCCCGAGATTGCGCGTGCATTATTTCAACTCCACCGGATCCGACACCTTCCGCCTGCCCTTCTCGGCCACGCACATCGACGGCGTCATCACGGACGGCGTCAGCACGAGCGCCTATTCGCTGGGCGGCGACGGCGTGACCCTGACGGTGACGGGGGCTGCGGCGCGCAGCACGGTTGAGGTCGCATTTACGCGCAAATATCCCCCCTCCCTCTTTTCCGTGATCTCCAAGGCACGGGAAAGCTTCATCGACCGCACGGTAGGAAGCGAAACGCTCTACCTCTTTGGCGCACCGCAGGGCTACCGCCTCTTCGTCTCCTATCCCGTCAGCGAGAGCATGCAGAATTCCTGCCGCGCCTTCTACCCCAAGACCGATCCGCTCTACTTCCGCGAGGAGGATCTGCTCAACCTGGGCAGCACCGACGCACCCATTACCGCCATGTGTCGGCAGTACGACCGCCTGCTCGCCTTCCACCGCGACGGCGCATGGTCTCTGCTTTGGGATAAGGAGCAAAAGAAGCTCGACCCCATTCCGATCCTTTGCGGTATCGGCTGCATGAGCGCGGACGCCCTTGCCGTCTTTGAAAACGACGTGCTGGTCTTTGGTACGGGCGGGCTCTACCGCCTGCACTCACTCGTCAGCCATCCCGACGACTTCAGCGTCAAGCGGCTGTCCTCCGAGGTTGAGGGTCTGTTGAACCCTGCGCAGATGCAGGACGTTCTCCTGCAGGTCCTGCCTGCCGAGGGCGAGATCCGCATCCGCGACGCGGCAAGCACGGACGGATTGCTCTGGGTGCGCTCGACCGAGGAGGAGCGCTGGTATTGCTTTGACAATATCCACGCCGGCCTTCTGCTGACGCTCGACCACGCCCCCGCCTTTTGCGTGCAGGGCAAGGTCTGCGTCTTTGACCCCTCCCTCTCCACCGACGGCGGCGCTCCCATTACGGCCGTCTACCAGAGCGGTTACCTCTCCTTCGATTCTCCCGAAACGGTCAAGCGCGCCCTTCGCGCTTCCCTGACGGCCTGCACGCAGGGGGATAGCGTAAATCTGCTTCTGGAGACCGAGCAGCTCTCCTCCGCATTCCTTCTCCGAGGCAAGGAGGGGACATCGCCAGAGCTGTTTGACCTGCGCGCACTGCTCGGCCGCTTCCGCTTCCTGCGCTTCCGCCTCTCCACCTCAGGGGTACGGCGCTCCCGCTTCTACGGCTTCCGCTTCTTTGGCAAATGCTGACCGAAGCGCGGCGCCGCCCACCCACGATACAGAAAAACGGGTCTGCCGCAGGGCTCTCCCCTTTTTCAGAAAGGAGTTACCAAAACACACAACATGACAAAACCTATCACAACCTCGGCGTGGCAGCAATACGAGGACGGAAAGGCCTATAAGCACCGCATCGGGCTCTACGAGACCGTTCGGCGCAACGAGCGCTTTTACCGCGGGGATCAATGGCACGGAAGCCAATCCGAGCTTCCCCGTCCCGTCTTCAATCTGGTACGCCGTATCACAGACTACCTGGCAAACTCGGTCCTCCCGGGGGACGTCTCCATTCGCTACAGCGACGCCCGTCTCCCCTTCCTGGAGAACGAGTCCATCCGCCGAGCCACCGAGGAGGCTCTGCACCGCATGGAGCAAAACGCGCTCTACCGCTGGAAGCAGAACGGCATGGCGGCGCTCTCTCGCCAGGCGCTGATCGACGCCGCGATCTCGGGCGACGGCGTATTCTACTGCTGGTGGGATGCGAGCGTTGGCAGCGGTCAGCCCTTTGAGGGGGAGATCCGCACCGACCTCGTGGACAACACCAACCTCTTCGTGGCCGACGTCAACCTCGCCGATCTGCAGTCGCAGGAGTACGTCCTGCTTGCGGGACGTGCATCGGTCGGAGCTCTTCGTCGCGAGGCTCTTGAGGCAGGACACAGCGAGCGCGACGTTGCCCGCATCCGCGGAGACGCCGAAACCGACACGCAGGCAGGCGACCTTGGTGCCTTTGAGCTTCGCGAGGGCGAAAAGGCCACCTACCTCATCCGCTTCTTCCGCGAGGACGGCGAGGTCGTCTTTGAAAAATCCACCCGCGAGCTGGTGATCCGCCGCGTCAAGACCGGGCTTCACCTCTACCCCGTGGCCTACTTCAACTGGCACAAGACCAAAAACGCCTTCCACGGCAACGCGCCCGTGGGAGACATGATCGCCAACCAGCGCTATATCAACTCGGCCTACGCCATGATGATGAAGCATATGCACGACACCGCCTTCTCCAAGATCGTCTACGACAAATCCCGCATTCCCGAATGGTCCAACGAGGTGGGCGAGGCGATCGCCGCACAGGGCGGCGGCTCGGTGAGCGACGCCGTCTCGGTGGTCGGCGTGGGTCGGATGCAGGAGGGCTACCTCGAGCTGATCGACCGCGTGATCGACAACACCAAGAGCATGATGAGCGCGACCGAGGCCGCCCTCGGTGACGCCGCCGCCAACAACACCAGTGCCATTCTGATCCTGCAGCAGGCCTCCAAGATCGCCCTGCGGCAGGTGAGCGCAAACCTTCGCCGCTGTCTTGGCGAGCTCGTGGCCATCTGGGCGGATATGCTCTGCGCCTACTCGCCCGCCGAACGCCTGCTCCCCGTAATGGAGGGAGAGGTTTTGCAGGCCGTTCCCCTGGACTACGCGCTCCTGCGCCGCGCCCTGCTCTCCGCCAACGTGGAGATCGGCGAGACCGACGCCTACACCCCCTCGGCAACCGTCACGCTTCTGGACAAGCTTCTGGATCGCGGAGACATCGACGTTTGCCAATACCTTGAACTGCTTCCGCCCGGCATTCTGACGGCGCGCGAGGCAGTCCTGGACAAAATCCGTTCGAAAGGAGAAGGAACAGATGCATGAAGAAGAAGGAACTTTCCCCCGCCAAGATCTGCCGAATGCAGAAGCGTGCGATCCTTTACCGCCGCCTGATGAGGAAATGCGAGCCCCTGATCCGCAGGGCGAGGCGCCTTGTGCTGAAGACCTATCCCTTGATGCGGCGTGTGATGCGCCTTGCGCGGAGGCTTGCATGGGGGATCAAGCAGATCCCCCGCTTGATGAAGAAGCTGATGCCGAGGATCAAGCGCCTTGCGGGGACGATGTGGAAGCTGCTGGTCTTTCTGCAGATCCCCTGCCGTCTGCTGATCCTGATCCTGGAGCCCCTTGTGCAGAGAGTGAAGCGGACCGATTGGACGCCCTGCGAGGCGAGCTGAGAAGGCTCGAGGAGCAGCTTCGGCTTCGGGATGCGCGCTTTAGCGCTCTGGGGACGGAGTGCGAGGAATTTTGTACCCTCTACCCCGAGATCCCGCTCTCCGCTCTTCCCGACGCCGTCTGGCAGGACGTGCAAAAGGGCATTCCCCTGGCGGCCGCCTACGCGCTTGCCGAGAGGCGACGCATAAGACGCGAGGCCTCGGCCAGGGAGAGCAATCAGCAAAACCGCCTGCGCTCCACGGGCGAGCTTCGCCCCGCTTCCACCGACTTTTTCTCCCCTGCCGAGGTGCGCGCCATGTCCCCCTCGGAGGTGCGTGCCAACTACCAAAGTATTCTCAAGTCCATGCAAAAGTGGTACTGACGCCGCAAAAGAGCAGGACCGACCCCCAAAAAACAAAAAAAGCCGTCGGCAGAATAACCGACGGAACAACCAAAATTTTTGAAACAAGAAAGGAAAAAACACTATGTCGATTCAGAACTTTATTTCCACCGTTTGGAGCGAGAACCTCTATCAGGCGCTCGACAAGCAGTACGTTGCCGTTTCCAACTGTAACCGCGACTACGAGGGCGAGATCCGCGAAAAGGGTAACGTCGTTCGCATCTGCGGCATCGAGAACGTCTCGGTCTCCGACTACACCAAGAACACCAACATGAGCGCCCCCGAGGCTCTCACCGACAACTACCGCGATCTCGTGATCGATCAGGCCAAGTACTTCAACTTCCAGATCGACGACGTGGATCGCGCACAGTCCACCCCCAAGCTGATGGCTCTGGCCATGAAGAACGCCGCCTCCGCTCTGGCAAACGCCGCTGACAGATACGTCTACGGTCTGTTCTCCGAGGCAGGCAGCTCCATCACCGACGGCAACGTGACTGCCGAGACCATCGTGGGTCACCTCATCGACGCTCGCACCAAGCTCTTTGCCAAGAACGTGGCAGACGCCTCCGACATCGTGATCGAGGTCAGCCCCGAGATCGCAGGCCTGATCCTGAAGGCAAAGGTCAACCTCGCCACCGACAACCAGGAGGCTCTGGAAAACGGCTTCCTCGGCAGCATCGGCGGCTGCAAGATCTTCGTCTCCAACAACATCTCCAAGGGCATGACCGAGACGGGCATCTCCCACAAGTGCATCGCACGTACCAAGAGAGCCGTTGCCTTTGCCGAGCAGCTCTCCGAGATCGACGCTTACCGCCCCGAGCTGCGCTTTGCCGACGCCGTTAAGGGTCTGCACCTCTACGGCGCAAAGGTGGTTTACCCCGAGGAGATGGTTCTTCTGAACCTGACCGTTGCCGATGAGGGCGGTGCCGCGTGACCTACCGCGAGCTTTATGACGCGGCAGTCCGTGCAGTAGCCGAGGGAGGAGCCGAAAGCAACACCGAGGACTACGAGGAGCGCGCGCAATACCTGCTCGCCACCTTCTGCTTTGAGTGCGCCGGGCTTGACGCCCTGTGGTGTGCCGCAAACGGCACCTCCTCAAAGGGCGCACCCGAAACGGTCTGCGTGTCGCTGGATAGTCCGTTTGGGCTCTCCGACGCCTTTGCCCCTGCCGCGATCTATTATCTTGCGGCCATGCTCGTTCTGGACGAAAACGAGGAGATGAGCGAGAGCTTCCTCGCCCGTTACTCGGATCAGCTGGCCACCCTGCGCGCCTCCCTCCCGATGGGCAAGGAGCGCATCCGGGATCACTATCCCGACCTGGCTTAATCCCTTCGCGTAGAAAAGCCGAGGGGCTGAGTCTTCGGACTCAGCCCCTTTTGTGATTCAAAATTGAACCTCAAACACAAGTTGACTATTCTGCTCTCTTGTGGATTGAACCTCCATTTTTCTGTTTTGCTTTCCGCTTACCTCTTTCACGAGGACGTCGATGGTTACTGCGGTTTGCAGATTCATAGAAGCCGAGGAGGCGCCCAACAAATATAACGTTCTGGATTTTACCGAAGCCGGATCCTTACAACGCATCTCGATCAAATTTTTGATCGTATCATCGTGTCTGAACCATTTCAAGTGAGGCACAGTAGGATGATCGTGTCCTGCAAAAGTCACCGTAGTTTTGCCGTTGCTCAAATTGCCTTGGCCTGCACTCATCGATGCCTGCACCGCGCTTCCGTTTTGACCGAAGCCCAAGCTGAAGGATTTTTGTTCTGCTTTTTGGCTTTTATCCGAAGATTGAATTTCAATCGAGCAGGAAACAGCACCTAAGCAATATGCGATATTCTCCAGCTCGGCAAGCTTTTCCTCCTGCGCCTTGCTGAAAATACAGTCTGCCTTGATGAAGCGTCTGCGATCGAACGGATCAACACAATAAACCGAATTGCATTCAAAGGAGGGGATAAACTGAAGACCGCTCAATTCCTCTGCTTCATCGTACAAATAGAGAACCTCCGTCTTGTTCTCCATATCCCGCCAGCCGATAGCCCCCTCGCAAAGGATTTCGTTTCGTCTTACCGCGTCATCGACGATCTTAATGATGTTAGGGACGTGAAAATGCTCGCTGGTGAGTTCCTCGGGAAATAAGGGATTGAGTTTTTTCTTCCGTTTGTCCTGATTGTCACTTTTGATCTTCTCCGAAAGGGTTTTGGCTTTCTCTTGCACGTTGGCGGCGGCTTTTCTGCTCATATCCGTCGCTTTGTTCATAAACTTGGAGAATGCTTCTCCCGCTTTTACGTCCTTTACCTTCACTTCCTCGTTTTTGCTCATAATGATATCTCCTGTAATGAAATTTACTTCATCATACTCTCTGTTTTTTTCGCGTCCCGCTCACTCCGCCGTGTCCGGCTCCTCAGCAGAGGCAGTCTGCTCCTGCGCGGGATTTTCTCCGGCGGCTTGCTTCTTCTGCTCGGCGATCTTGTCCTGCAGGGACTTGCACTCCGCAAGGCAGCTCTCCACCTTCTTCATCGCCGCGGAGACCTCCTCCGTCAGCTCCCCTTCGCGGGAAAGGTGGCTGTACGCCAGACGTCCAAGCTCGGTGTAGGCGTCCTTCAGCCTGCTTTCGGCCATCGAGAGCTTGACCTGCAGAGCGGCCAGATCCGCCGTTTGATTGAGCTTCTCCGCCGCACGATCGGCCGCGCGGCGCACGCTATCGCAAAAGCTTTCCCAAGACATATCGTTTCTCCTTTTTTCGTGATCTTACGCCTTCAGTATATACCATTTTTGCGCGAAAGTCAACGGTATAGTCTTCTTTTTTTGGGGAAACCTATCCGCAGAGCCTGATCAACACGAAAGGAGAACCACCGCAAATATGCGCAAGGAGGTCTATCAGCGCCTGGTCAAGGCGCACGCACCGCGCTCCCCGTTGGGAAAGAACTGCCTCAAGGCCTTTCTCTTTGGCGGAGCGATCTGCACGCTGGGACAGCTGCTCCTGGATCTGTATTCCCGAATTCCCGCCATCACGAAGGAGGACGCCGGCACGCTCACCTCGGTCTCGCTGATTCTGCTGGCCGTGCTGCTGACCGGTATCGGCGTATTCGACTGTATCGCCAAGCACGCAGGCGCCGGAACGCTCGTTCCCATCACCGGCTTTGCCAACGCGGTCGTCTCCCCTGCCATCGACAGCCGCGCCGAGGGGCTTGTCCTTGGCGTAGGGGCAAAGATCTTTACCGTGGCAGGGCCGGTCCTGCTCTACGGCACGCTCGCGGGCGCGATCTACGGCGTCCTCTACTATCTCGTCGGTCTCTTCTGACAAGGCACGCCTATCCCCGTGCGCGCCTAAATGCCTGCAGGATCGCGTCGGGGTCATGGGAAAAGCAAAGGATCACCCACCTCCCAAACACGCGAACGCAGCCCTCGGCAGACTCATCCCCGCGTGCGGAGTAATAGGACCGCAGACGGGATAAGCGGTGCAGACACATCTCGGCCACCTCACGCGTGCGTCCCGCGCTTTTGCAGAGGAAGACCCCGATCTCATAGGGCTGGGTGAAGGAAAGATAAAACGCTCCATCCTCCACGGCGTCAAGCGCCACGGGAGTGCTCCCCTCTCCAAACAGGGCGGCGAGAAGCTCCGCGGAGGCATATCCCTCCTCCCCTTGGGCGGCAAGAAGACGGTAGCACGCTCCGCTCGGCAAGGGACGTGTCTCTTCAAGCATGGCTGACAACAGCGCTCCCGCATCGGGAGCGGAGCGTGCACAGCCCACCGCAAGCACCGACAAGGTCAAGGTCAAAAGAAGCGCAAGCATCCGCAGCCTCATCTTCCTCTCCCCTCCCCTCGCAAAGCATCGCTTGGCCTATTCTATGCGGCGTCCGCGCGCCCTATGCGGCCGGACGCAAAAATCGACCTCTCCCCCGCACCTTTTCGCTTTCTCGTCATACACTGATACCAGAAGGGCAACGTCGGGCAAATTTCGACGGCGTATGCACTTTCAAGACTTCAAGGAGGAATCTACGATGACGAACTGCCTTTGCAATCTCTTTGCCGACAACTGGGTCTGGCTCATCATTCTGGCGCTCATTCTGATCAGCTGCTGCGGCTGCAACTGAACGGATCGACCGGGTGAGACGACACTCCGTCCGCACTCCGCAAAACGGCGGAAAAGGGCGCTGAGACAATAGCGTCTGCTCCCCCGAGGCGGAGACTCCACGCACTGCGGGGGCCGCCAATGCATCACGCATTGGCGGCCCCCGTTTTCTCTTTGCGGCATAGTTGAGCAGATCACGGCATACACTGTATGCAGAGAGACAAGCTCTCAGCTCTCAGCGCTCACCCTCGCCGTAAGGCGGCAAGGTCACGCCTCGTTCTTGATCTTTTCGATACAGGACAGGCAGATCTTCTTGCCGGCAAAGAGGCGAACGTCCTCCGCGCCGTTGCAGAAGATGCAGGCAGGCTGATACTTTTGCAGAATGATCCGCTCGCCGTCCGTGTAGATCTCCAGAGGATCCTTGACCCCGATCCCCATGCTCTGTCGAATCTCGGCAGGAACCACGATCCTTCCCAGCTCGTCCACGCGTCTTACCATTCCCGTTGATTTCATCTGTGTTCTCCTTTTTGCTTTCGCTATATTTTGACCTTTTGACAGCGCTTTCGGTTTTGCGCCACAATATCTTGTGCATCCTCATTATACCGCCTTTTTCATCCCCTGTCAATAGGAAAATATGGAAAAATCTGTATTTTCCGCAAAATTCGCACGACCGCTTTCGACAAGAGGGGCTGCGTTTTGTCTGCTCGCCGACCTCTCGCCCGCGGAAAAAAATTCCTTCTCCGCGTTTTGGCGAGCCAAAGCGAGGCAATACTCTTACAAAAGCGTTGATGCAAGGAGAATACCGCATGATCAAGGGAGCGCAAAAGCAAATGATCGTCCTCCGCACGGGGGACAGCCACTATTTTGACGAGGCCTACTTCGTCCTGCGCCACGAGCTGACGGCCAACCGCCCCGTCAAGGATATGCTCCGCGAGGCCAACCGCATCCTCGAGGAAAACGCCCTGCCGGGCGAAAGCGAACAAGCGGAAAACAAGCCGAAGAGATCGCACGGACGCCTCTCGGCGCTCCTCTGGTTTTTGCTCGGACTCGCCCTTGGCGCAGGCGTTGCTCTTGCCCTCTGCCTGCTCCTTGGCTGAGCCCGTCCGCGAAAAAATTTGTGCAGGGTCTTGACTTTGCGGCCGTTCGGTAGTATAATTAGGGAAGTTATATGAGAACGTTTTGCGCATTCCCCGCCCCCGTGCGGCAAAAGGGCTCTGCGCGCTTGCGAATTTCATATCCGGCCTCCCCCTTGCGGAACGTGCGTGATTCCGTGAGGTTGAGGTCGATTTCTGCTTGCTTTTTTGCCGTATAGCAGGGTCTTTTTTCGTGTCTTCCCAAAGGCTCCGTGCCAAGGAAAGGACCAAAACGGCGCTTTGGCAAGACCTGCAGGCATGTTTATCGGCGCGAGACGAGGGTGCCGGGCATCCCCTCCGCCACACCATTTTATACAGAAAGGAATCTACAATGCCAAGAAAACCGAAAAAGACAAAGCCAACGGGCAAGCTCCGCATTATCCCTCTCGGCGGACTCGGTGAGGTCGGAAAGAACATGACCGTCATTGAGTACGAGGAGGACATGATCGTTGTGGACTGCGGCTTGGGCTTTCCCGACGACGATATGCCGGGCATCGATCTGGTGATCCCCGACGTCTCCTACCTCGAGGCCAACGCCGACCGCATCCGCGGCCTGTTTCTGACGCACGGACACGAGGACCACATCGGCGCCGTGCCCTATCTGCTCCGCTCGCTCAATCCCCCCATCTACGGCACGCCCCTGACCGTGGGGATCATCCGCAACAAGCTGCAGGAGCACGTTCTGCCCAAAAAGCCGAAGCTCAACACCGTCTCGGCAGGAAGCCGCATCAAGGCGGGCGCACTTGAGGTGGAGTTCATTCACGTCAATCACTCCATTGCCGACGCCTGCGCTCTGGCGATCCATACCCCCCTGGGAACGGTCATTCACACCGGCGACTTTAAGCTGGACACCACCCCCATTGACGGCGAGATGATGGACATCGTCCGCCTCGGCGAGCTGGGACGCGAGGGCGTGCTGATGCTCCTGTGCGAATCCACCAACGCCGAGCGCCCCGGGCACACCCCCTCCGAAAAGAACGTGGGAGCCTCCCTTGAGTATATCTTCTCCACGCACGAGAAGAAGCGCGTGATCATCGCGACCTTCTCCTCCAACGTGCATCGCGTCCAGCAGATCATCAACACGAGCGCAAGGCACAAGAGAAAGGTGGCCATCACGGGCCGCAGTATGCTCAACATCGTCAGCGCGGCCATCGAGCTTGGCTACATGAAGGTGCCCGAGGGCGTGCTGATCGACATCAACGACATCCGCAAATACAAGCCGGGAGAATTGACCCTGGTCACCACCGGAAGCCAGGGCGAGCCCATGTCCGCCCTCTATCGCATGGCCTTCTCGGATCACGCACAGGTGTCGCTTGACGCAAACGACGTCGTCGTGCTTTCCTCCAGCGCCATTCCCGGAAACGAAAAGCTCATCGGCAACATCATCAACGAGCTCTCCAAGAACGAGGTCGAGGTCCTGCACGACGCCCTGGTCGAGGTGCACGTCTCGGGACACGCCTGCCAGGAGGAGCTCAAGCTCATGCAGGCACTCACCAAGCCCAAGTACTTTATGCCCATTCACGGCGAGAGCCGCCACCTCGCGGCAAACCGCGAGCTGGCACGGCACATGGGCATGAAGGACCGCTGCATCTTCCTCTCCGAGATCGGTAAGGTGCTGGAGATCGACGCCTCGGGCGCACGCTGGAACGGCACCGTTCCCTCGGGCAGAGTCCTTGTGGACGGCTACGGCGTGGGCGACGTGGGCAACATCGTGCTCCGCGACCGCAGACACCTCGCACAGGACGGCCTGATCGTGGTGGTCGCCTCGGTGGATACCGACGAGCGCCTCCTGCTCTCCGGCCCCGACGTGATCTCGCGCGGCTTCGTTTACGTCCGCGAATCCGAGGAGCTGATGGAGGAGGTCCGCGCCGTTGCCACCGACGCCATCCTCGACCTGCTCGAGGGCCGCCGTCCCGTGGACCGTATGCAGCTCAAGAAGCGCGTCAAGGACGATCTGACCAAATTCCTCTATTCCAAAACCAAGCGCAAGCCCATGATCCTTCCCGTGATCATGAACGTCTGACGGGCGGTTTTTTGTTCCGTTTTATTTTATCTCCCCTTAAAACACAGCGAAAGTTTTGCGTTTGTTCATAATCACGACACAATACCGTCATACGAAAAAGGTATAATGTGTTTACTTGTGCGCTAAGATCGGGCGCACCACCAAAAAAGCAATCTCACAAACAGAAAGGAAACCCACTCATGGGAAAAGGAAGCAGAAACAGACAGCGCCATGTCCAGGAGCAGCTGAACAGCTCCGGACGGCAGAACAAGCAGGCGAAGAAGGCCCCCAAATGGCTCACTCCCCTGATCTCCATTCTCCTGGCCGCCGTGATCCTCGCCGGCCTGATCGCCTCCGTGCTCACCAACAGCGGCATCATCTACCGTAACCGCATCATCGTGGAGAGCAAGACCGGAAACTACGACATTACCCAGCAGACCGCCACCTTCCTGGCTTGGCAGAGCGCCTACTACAACGCCTACTACTACTGGTACTACGCTTACCTCGGCTACATTACCGACAAGACCGTTACCACCCAGTATCAGAGCGCAGACGCTTACGCCTTCGACGTTGCCCGCTACACCGTGCAGAACACCCTGCGCGACAGCGTGCAGGAGCTGGTTGAGACTCTGGTGGACTACGTTGCCGTTTGCGACGCTGCCGAGAAGGCAGGCGTTTCGCTTGACGACGAGGATAAGTCCGAGATCAACTCCACTCTGGATTGGCTCAAGGATATGCAGGGTGCTTACGGCTTCGCCAACCTGAACGCCTTCCTCAAGGGCGCGATCGACACCGGCATGAAGAAGTCCGACATCAAGCACGCCCTCGAGATCGTTACCCTTTACAACAAGTATATCCTCCAGGTGCAGGAGAATTACGAGAAGGCCGTGGTCCTCTCCGACCTCGACGTCTTCCGTGACGAGAACCCCGACGATTTCTTCAAGACCGACTACCTCTCCTTTGCCACCGAGGACAAGGCACTGGCCGAGAAGCTGGCCGCCTGTAAGAGCGCTGACGAGTTCCGCGAGACCGTGGTCCGTCACAGCTTTGAGAACAACTACAAGACCACCTACAACAAGTACACCGTGACCAAGGAGGCTGCAGACGCGCTCAAGGAGATCGGCAGCAAGACCGACCTCAACAGCACCGCGCTGACCGATGCCCTCAACGACATCGGTGCCACCGAGAAGACCGCCTACGCTAAGGAGGGCTCCGATCTTCCCAAGGAAGTGATCGATTGGCTCTTCAAGACCGTTCGTACCCAGTACGAGGTCTCCACCGTTTCCACCGAGAACGGCATCTACCTTGTTGCAAACTACAACGAGAAGGTGACCGCTGAGACCACCTCCGTTGAGGCTCGCGTCAAGTTCTACGCCTTCTCCGAGGGTGAGACCCACGGTGAGGACGCAAGCTTCAAGTCCTCTATCCTCAACCAGCTCCTCGCCTACAAGCGTGCAGACGCTCTGGCAAAGGATCTGGCCGCCTTCCCCAAGCAGGTCGAGAAGCTCCTCACTGCACACAACGCCGTAGAGATCACCGACGCCGATAAGGACACCAAGGACGTCCCCACGATCCTGCTGGATAAGATCCTGGCCGCTACCACCACGGAGAAGTCGGTCATCACCGCAACCGAGGGCGGCTTCTACTACGTGGCTTACGTGCGCAGCATCGATAAGGACGACAAGGTCGACTTCGCTTACTGCACGATGGGCACCGCGACCGACTACCGCTCCGGTCTTGAGCTGCAGGCAGAGCTTGCTAAGCAGCTGAAGGAGGAGGGGGCGAAGATCCTCGAGATCCTGAAGGACAAGAATCCCATTCTCAAGGAGAACATCACCTCCACCACCGCAAGCAGCATCGTTCCCAGCGCCATCACCAAGGCCGTGATCGTTTCCACCGTCAAGACCGGTGACATTCTGACCGCCAGCGATTCCTCCGGCTACTACGTCATCCACGTCCGCAGAATGGAGAACCTCAACGCCGACATCACCTACGTCACCCTCACCAACGACACCTACTACTCCATCCTCACCGCCCTGCAGGCAGGTCTGGATACCTCCGGCAAGTTCCCCTCCACCAACACGCAGAAGTACGTCAGCGAGCCCGCAAAGGACAGCTTTGAGGAGTGGATCTCCGAGTCCGAGGAGGGATTCGTCGCCATTCGCAAGGAGTTCGACACCAAGATGATCGAAAAGACCGCGAAGAACGACAAGCAGGAGGACGTGACCACCTACACCACCTACATGGTGCTTAACACGCCTCTCTACCTGGATACCGACCGCGTCGTTGACGGCGGCTTCGTCCAGTTCACCGACTCTAAGGATACCGACAAGGAGAAGAAGGATCCCCACGCCCAGCAGGCTGCCGACGCACTGGCAAAGCTTGAGGGCAAGGAGGGCTTCGCCCTTGAGGAAGCCTTTGCAGAGCTTGGCTCCGCTCAGATCTCCGTCTTCACCGAGAAGGCCGTTACCGATGCCAACGTCAGAGCTTGGCTCTTTGACGAGGCACGTAAGGAGAACGACAAGGCCGTAATCACCAGCGAGGACGGCAAGAGCTCCTACGTGGTCTTCTTCCACGAGAGCCTGCTCTCCTGGCAGAGTGCCGCAAAGACCGCTTACGTGACCGAGCAGGTCGAGGAGTGGGTTGACGGTCTGATCGAGACCGAGGGCTATGCAGCAAACGAGAAGGTGCTTGACAAGCTGGGCGACCTGACCCCCGTTGAGACCAAGCCCGAGACCAATCCCGCAACCGATCCCGCAACCGATCCCGCAACCGATCCCGAGACCGATCCCGAGACCGATCCCGAGACGAACCCCGAGTCGGGCGCAAACGAATAATTCCGCGCAGGATCCAAGGATCCCGCAAAGCAGCAAAATGGCACGGTTCCTCCGTGCCATTTTGTGACCCGCCGCATATACTGCTGGCGTGAGTTTTTTTACAGAAAAGGATGAACGACGATGGTGATTGAACCCAAGCAGACGACCCTTGCCTACCGCTGCCCGCACTGCGGGGCCGGCGTGATGAGCGCCGTTGGCATCTTTGCCCTGGGCGGCGATATGCTTAAGCTGAAATGCACCTGCGGAAAGAGCGAGCTGACCGCCGTGCTCCAAAAGGACGGCAAGGTACGCCTCACCGTGCCCTGCATTCTCTGCGCAACGCCGCACAACTACACGCTTTCCTCCTCGGTCTTCTTTGGCAAGGAGCTCTTTGCCCTTCCCTGCCCCTACACCGACTTCAACGTGGCCCTCACGGGCGACGCCAACGCCGTCAAGGCCGAGCTTGCCCGCACCGAGCTTGCCCTGCTTGATCTGTTGGAGGAGAGCGGCATCAAGAGCCTTGATCCTCTGCACGAGGAGGGAGAGGAGACCCTGAGCGATCCGCAGATCCGCGAGATCGTGATGTTCGTGGTGCAGGACCTGGACGCCGAGGGTAAGATCTTTTGCAAGTGCGCTCCCGAGGAAAACGGACGTCAATACGACGCCGAGATCCTGGAGGAGGGCATCCGCGTAAGCTGCCGCAAGTGCGCCGCCTCCCGCCTGATCCCCACCGATTCCCGCCTCGGCGCGCACGCCTTCCTCAATGCCGACGCGCTGTATCTCGAGTAAGCCTTTCGCAAAAAGCCAAGAAAAAAACAGCCCCCGGCGCGTTTCCGTTCGGAAAGCGCCGGGGCGTTTCTTTTTGTATCCGGATAGGGACTATCTCCCGCTTGCGGCAACAGGCAGTCGGTATTTTCCTTCGATCGCTTCAGCGGCGTCCGCCGGCGTTGCGGCGGCACTCGGGGCAGAGGTAGTGCACCGTCAGCTCGTAGTCCAAAACCTCTACGCCAAGCTCGCGGGCAAGCTGCTCGGAAAGCGTGGGCAGACGAACGTCTTGGATCCTGCCGCAGCCTTGGCAAAGCAGGTGGTTATGCGGCTCGGTCAGCTTGTCAAAGCAATCGGCAACGCCGTCGATGTGGAGACGATGGATCACCCCCGCCTCGTCCAGGGCGTTGAGGTTGTTGTAGACGGTGGCCATGGCGATGCTCGGCATCTTCAGCTTGGCCAGAAAGAAGATCTCGTCCGCCGTCATGTGGCGATCGGACTGGCGGAGAATGCTCAGGATCAGCTCGCGCTGCTTGGTCATAAAATCGCCTCCTTGATTGGAAAAAATTAGACTTATTCTCGTTTCAATTATACACCAACAAACGGGGTTTGTCAACTCGCTTTCCCAAAAAAGGAGATCCTCTTTTTTCGCT
>JAFNVK010000009.1 GCA_017379815.1 Clostridia bacterium | reverse complement strand
GGGCGAACACGGTTCGCCCCTACGGTGTTGAGGTATTATGCGGCGCAGATTTTGCTGACCGTCGAGACGCCGGCCCCTACGGAAGTTAGTTTTGCTTTGGGACACCTCATTCGCCAACACCCCGTAGGGCGAGGCTTCGAAGAAGTCTATAAGCGAGAGAGGCAGGAACCGGAGTCTGTATTGCAGTGCGGGTACGCGAAAACTCCCCTTGAAAGCATAGAAAAAGGAAGCACGTTGTTCGCACTTCCTTCCGTGGGTAGCTATTCTTTTTGTTTGGGGAGTTTTGGGGGAGCTCGAGGGGACTTTTTCAAAAGTCCCCTCGAACAATCCCGCGTCCCCCACAAAAAAACCTCCCCCTATCTCGACGATCTGCGCAAAAATCCGATTTTTTTGGCAAAATCCGCGTCCTTCCCTTGACAAAATGCGCACGAGGGGATATAATAAACTTAAGAAACTTGCAAAAAGGACGGTTCCTCTATGTATCGCGAAAAGCTTCTCCGCATGACCGCAGTCACCGAAGCCCTGCCAAAGGGCATTGACCTGCAATTTCATCTTTCGGGCGCGGCTCTCCGCGGCCCGTCAACCCCTACGGAACGAAACGAGGCGGACGTTTGCAGCATCGTCTACCTCACGGGCGGAAGCGCTCAGCTCCTGATGGGGCAGGACGCCTTCTCGGTTCGTGCAGGAGATTCCCTTCTCCTTCCCATCGGCTCCTCCTATCGCCTCCTGGGCGAGCAAAAGGAGGGCGTTGAGCTGCTTTGGGTGAGCGCGTCGGGCGAGCTTTTGCGTCAGCTGATCCGCACGCACGGGCTTGAGGGCGCAGTCCACTTCCCCTCTCTTGATCTCTCCGAGCCTCTCGGCCGCCTGCGCTTCTACGCAGAGCATCCGCACGAGGATGCGGCAAGGGCCTGCGTGGCCCTCCTTGAGGAGCTCCTCTACCGCATGGCCGAGGCGCACTACGCCACCGAAAAGCAGCCCCTCTCCCCCGTGGAGCAGATCCTGCGCTATATCGAGGAGCACGAGACCGAGGCCATTCGCCTCGAACAGCTGGCCGAGGCCGCGGGCAAATCCCCCTCGCAGGCCGAGCGCCTCTTCCGCAAGGAGATGGGACAGCCCATCTACCGCTACGTCCTCTCGCGCAAGCTGGAGCTTGCCTGCCGCCTGCTGCTCGAAAGCGGTATGTCGGTTCGCGAGATCGCTTCCTACCTCTCCTTTGAGGACGAATTCTACTTCTCCGGTCTCTTCCGCCGAAAGATCGGCCTTTCCCCCTCGCAATACCGCAAGACGGGTGGCAAAAAGCCCGAGCCAAAGCCCGCACCTCGGCGCAGACGCGACGACGACATCGTCCTGCTCTGATCCACAAAAAAGGAGGGTGTCCTCCCGTCACTGCGGAGGACACCCTCTTCTTATTCTTCTCTATTCCGCTACGCGCAGCGTGATCTCGCCCGTGCGCAGGTCAAGCTCCCGTCCGTCCGTGCGGCGGACGTGCAGAGCGCCGTCCTCGCCGATCGAGAGCGCAACGCCCTCCTGCCAAAGTTCTCCCTCGCGCCAGCGAATGCGCTTCCCCAGCACCAGAGAGTGCGCGCGGTATTCGGCAAGCCAATCTCCGCCGCCCCCGAGCAACAAGGCGGAAAGCTCCTGCCAGATAGCGCAAAGAAGCTCCTCGCGCCCGATCTTCTCCTCGCCAACGCTACCCGCGATCGAGGAAAGCTCCTCGGGGAACGCGGCCGGATGCCAGTTGACGCCAATGCCGACGACGATGGCGTGCCGTCCGTCGGGAAGCCGACCCGCTCCCTCGCAAAGGATGCCGCACACCTTTTTGCCCGCAAAGTAGAGGTCGTTGACCCACTTGATGGCGGTCTGCTTTCCCGTCAGCCGACGAATGGCGCGCATGACCGCAACGGCACAAAAGGAGGTCACGCGCAGAGCCGACTCCATCGCTTCCTCCGTGGCGTACAGAAGGCTGCAGTAGAGCCCGCTCCCCTCGGGTGAATAAAACGCGCGGCCGAGGCGCCCCCGTCCTCCGCTCTGGCGATCTGCCACGAGCAGAAGAGGAAGCCTCTCGTCGACCGTCTCCTCCGCGAGGATTCTTTTTGCCTCGCTGTTGGTAGACCCGATCTCGGAAAAGACCCGCACCTCGCCGATCCCCCGAAGTCTTCGGGCAAGTCGGCGGGCATCGTATGCATTACGCTTCATTTGCTTTCTTCTCCCTTCAATTCCGTATCACAGGAAAGGAAAATCCCCATGCCGGACATTATCTTTGAGGATGCACACATCCTCGCCGTCAAAAAGCCCGTTGGCCTTCTCTCCGAAAGCACCCCGCAATGTGACGGACTTGCCGATCTGTTGCAGGCACACGTCAAGGGCTATATCGGCGTGATCCACCGTCTCGACCGCGGCGTTGGCGGCGTAATGATCTACGCCAAGACCCCTGCGGCCGCCGCACACCTCTCGGAGCAGGTGCGCACGCGCGAAATGAAAAAGGAATACCTCGCACTCGGACACGGCACACTCCCCGAAGCATCGGGGAGACTTTGCGACCTGCTCTTTCACGATCGCAGGATCAACAAGACCTTCGTGGCCGACAGAGCGCGCAAGGGCGTGAAGGAGGCGATCCTTGACTACGAGACCCTGCGCACGCTCTCCTCGCCCATCGGTGAGCTTTCGCTCCTGCGCGTCCGTCTGCTGACGGGACGCACCCACCAGGTGCGCGTGCAGCTCGCCTCGCGCTCTCTCCCCTTGGTGGGAGACCGCAAATACGGCGCGCCATCAAGCGGACCGATCGGTCTCTTTTGCCGCGCGATCACCCTGCGGCATCCCGCAAGCGGCGAGGAGCTGACCTTTACGGCCCAGCCCTCGGGCAAGCCCTGGGAGCTGCTCGGCGTTTGACGCGCACGCATCCGATCCCTTCAATAAGGGGGAAGCCTTTCGGCAAGGCTTCCCCCTCTTTTGCGCTTCGTTATTCGTTTGACGTCTTTTCGTCCGCGTCCGCGTCCGCGTCAGCGTCAGCGTCAGCGTCAGCTTCGGTCTCGGTCGCATTCTTCTGCGCGTCCGCATCCTGCTTGCCGTTCGTTTCGGCAGAGGCAGATGCCGACGCTTTTTTGCGCTTGCTCCACGCGCGGATGCGCTTGCGGAAGCAGAGCAGAAGGATCACGCCCACAAGGAGCAGCACGAAGGAGATGCCGAGGGGCAGGAAGAACGAGAAGACGTTGCTTCCCGTCATGTCTCCGCGGTAAGGATCCTCCTCGGAGAGCGAGATCTTGGAAAAGCTTGCCGTGAAGATCAGCTCGCGCTCCTCGCCCGAGGCCACGCCAACGCGGGGCGACCAGCCGACAAAGACGTAGCGATACTCCGCATCGTCGGGAAGCGTGGGCTCGCTTGGCAGACGGATCTCCTCGCCAAGCCCGTACTCCTCCGTATGCCAGAGCGTATCTCCCACGAGGAAGCTGACCGTGTAGCGAATGGGCGCGATCTGCAGGCGCACCGTAACGCGCTCGGCAGGCATTACGAAGGTGCAGCCATCGACGTCGATCGCGCGACCGTCCTCGCCAAGCACCGTAATGCCGACCAGCTCGTAGCCAAAGACGCAGGTGGGATCCAGCGTGACGGTGTCCCCGGCAAAGGCACTGACAGGCAGGCTGTTGAGGTCACAGTTCTCCGCGCTCTCCACGTGCATGGAGAACACGCGGCGCACGTATACCGAAAGCGCTCCGCGGAAGGCGTAAGGCGTATCCGTCACGGGAATGCGCTCCTCGCCAACGACCGCATCCAGGCGAACGCTCTCGGACGCGGAAGGAAGAAGCTGACCCGTAAGCTCGGGAAGCTCCAACACCCTACCCGCGCTGCTGAGCGCTTGCAGGGTCACAAGCTCACCGCTCTCGGTGTCCAAGCGCACAAGGCGAAGCTTTTTGCAGCCCGACTGCGAGAGATACGAGAGGGCGTCCGCATCAAAGACGACGGTCACGTCTGCGGCGGAGAAGGCCAGCGTCTTGCCCTCCTCAAGGGCGTAGTGCACCGCCTCGTCCAGGCGGATCGCCGCATTCTCGGCGTGCAGAGTGATGCAGGTGTCGGTATGCGTTACGGGGATCGCGGTGCCGTCATCGGTATAGGCCAGCTTGATCGTGCCGTAGAGCGCCTTGTAGGTAACGTCGCCCGTCACCTCGGCAGGACGTGCATTCCAGCCCAGGAACACGTAGCGGTATTCGTCAGGTGCGCGCGCGGGGTTCTCAGGCGGCACGGGTGTCTCGCCGTAGCCGTAAAGCGCGCTCTCGGTGCGGTCGCCGAGATCCCAGGTCACGGTATAGCGAACGGGGGTCTCCTCATAGCGCGCCGTATAGACGGTATCCTCTGTGACGGGAAGAAGCTCCTTATCCCAGCCCAGGAACTCGTAGAGCATGGCGGGCGTATCCTCCCGCTCGGGAGAGACGGGACAGACCGGGGTCTCGCCGTAGAGATGATGGGTCACGTGGCGGTATTCCCCGAGCTGCCAGGTCACGGCGTAATACTTGGGGATCGCGTGGAAGTTGGCGTAGAAGGAAACGTTCTGCCGAATGCAGAAAAAGTTGGGAGCGGAGCCGTCGGCGCAGCGCCAGCCGCGGAACTCGTAGGAGGCCTGCGGCGTTTCGGGAACGGTGAGCGGAGGGCCTTGGTAGATCACCTCGTCGCCGTACTCCACCTGCGTGCGGTAGAGCAGCTGATTGTTCATGCCGTAGAAGCTGACGGTCATGCGGTTGTGAATGGAGACGAGATACTCCTTGGTCTGGCGGAGCGTGAGCGTCCTCGTCGAGACGGGGGCGCGTTCCTCGGTCAGTCTCCCCGCGCGGACCTCCTCGGCCAATGCGCGAGCGGTGTCGCTCATTTCGGGAGAGGCAGGCGCGAAAGAAGGCATCACGGCACCCCACCAGGAGGGCTTTTGCTCGCCGTACTCGATCGGCTTCTCCACGTAGGTCGGCGCGATCGGCTCGGCCATGAAGGGGGGCTCCTCCGGCTTTTTGACGTCGGCAAAGGCAGGCTTTTCGGCAGGAGGCACGAATTCGACCGGCTCGGGATAGCTCTCCGGGAAGGGCGCATCGGCGCGCGGATCGGCGTTGTGCGTGTCCGCCATGCGCTGAACGTCCTCAAGAATGGTCTGCAGCGTGCGGTACTTGTTCAGCTTCCACGAGGGGTCCTGTGCCAGCGAATCGTGCAGGCAGGTGCGCAAAACGTAGAGCTGAGCCACCAGATTCTGCAGGTGGGGCAGATGCCCCCGATAGGTAGGATCGGGATAGAGCTCGAGCGCGGTGAGGAAGCCGCTATCCTTGCACATCAGCTCAAGAGCAGATTGCAGGGCGGCAACGTTGTCGCGCAGGGCGAGATAATTCTTGGTGTAGAAATCGTAGAGCACACGGCAGCGCTCCACCTCGGAGGGGTAGGACGCCTCTCGTAGAGCGTTGTAGGCAGAAAAGAGGGGACGCAGGGCGGTGGTTGCGTTTGCCGCCTGGTCAACGGCCTTGTCCAGCTTGAGGATGGAAAGCTCCTCCTTGCGGGAAAGCACCTGCGTGACGGTATCGCCCATGACGGCGCTGTAGATCTGCCAGCCGTTGCTGTCCGTGACGAACAGATACTCCAGGATCGCCAGCTTCTGCTTGACGGGCTCGAGCGCGTCAAGGAAGGCACGGTATTCCAGATACCGATCGTAGGCCGTTTTTCCCGAGGCATCCTTCTCGGTATAGAAGGCGTTGGCCGCGTAGTAGTCGCGCCACGCCTGCCAGCGCGCAAGCTGCTCGGCGTAGGCGTCGTATTCCGCGCGGTAGGCGTCGTACTCCGCCTTGGCGCGGTCGTATTCCGCCTTGGCCGCGGTGTAGGCCGCGTAGTCCTCGATCTGCTTGAGGTAGGCCGCGTAGGTCTCGGCGTCCTTCACCTTGCTCTGATGGAGCGAAAGCGCACTCTCGTAGACGAGCAGACGGTCAAGCGCCGCACGCCCCTCGGCATAGGCCGCGCCCGAAAGCGCCTCCAGCTGCCAATCCGCGATCTCGGTCTGCCAGGAGAAGTCCACCTCGATGAAGAAATCCGCCGAATGATAGATGCCCTCAAAGGTGCAGACGTAGGCGTCGCCAACGAGAGAAAGCGGCTTGCTCTGCGCGGGGGCGTTCCCCGACTCGGACTGAATGGACGCCCGAAGCGGGATCCAGGCAACCGACACGCCGTTGACGGCGGTGTAGGCGTAAGGCAGAACGGATACCTCAAGAATGCCCGTCTCTCCGTCGTAGCGATAGGAGAGCCCCTCGCTGGGGATCAGGCTGCTGTAACGAAGCGAATAGCGAGGGTCGCTCGCCAGAAAGTCGCGCTCGGCAGAGGAGGGAGTGATGCCGCAGAGCGTTTTGAGAAGCTCCGCGCCCGAAAGAGAGGAATATTCCTGCAGCGCGGGATTGCCGAAATGCAGGGTGTCGGCAGAAAATTCGTTCTCGGCAAATGCGGGAGCGATCGCGCCAACCGCGAGAAGAAGGCCGAGCAGGATCGGCAAGCCGAGGCGCAGGCAGGATGTGGAAAATCGTTTCATAAAAGGGGTACCCCGTGTTTCTTCGATATTATACGTCTATGATACCATATTTTGCGGCAAAAGTCAACAAGATCTTCCCACGCACACCCGTTTTGCGCGCCCCTACGGCCTTCCTTTTTTTGGTCGAGGGGACGCGATTGATTCGAGGGGACGCGGGTTATTCGAGGGGTCTTTTGAAAAAGACCCCTCGAGCTCCCCCAAAACTCCCCAACAAAAAGAATAGCTACCCATGGAAGGAAGTGCGAACAACGTGCTTCCTTTTTT
>JAFNVK010000054.1 GCA_017379815.1 Clostridia bacterium | reverse complement strand
GTCACCGTATTCTTCATCTCGCGCAAGGGCGTTCCGCTCTATGCCCGCGTACAAAAGGCGGTGGACGGCATGATCCGCGTCGTCCGCGAGGACGTCATGGGCATTCGCGTGATCAAGGCACTCTCCAAGGAGGAATACGAGCATAGGCGCTACGACGACGTGAACTCCGCCCTCGCCCGCAACGAGCAGAAGGCAGGCGTGATCATGAGCGCGGTCAACCCGATCATGACCCTTTTGATGAACGGCGGTATCATCGCCGTTATTTCGCTGAGCGCATCCCGCGTAGCCAATCATCAGTCGGATCCGGAAACCGTCATTGCCTTCATGCAGTATTTCACGCAGATCTCCATGGCCATGATGACCCTCTCGAGAATGTTCGTCATGTATACCAAGAGCGCGGCCTCGGCCAAGCGCATTGGCGAGGTGCTGGACTCTCCCGCTGAGCTTCCCGTGCTCGGAGAAGCCGAGCATCCGCCCGTCAAGACCGACGCGCACGTCTGCTTTGATCACGTTTCCTTCTCCTACCTCGGACGGCTCAACGATCTGGAGGATATCTCCTTCTCCCTTCCCCGCGGCGGAAGCCTTGGCATCATCGGCGCAACGGGAAGCGGAAAGACCACGCTGATCAAGCTCCTGCTCCGCTTCTACGACGTGGGCAGCGGATGCGTGCGCATCTCGGGCAGAGACGTTCGCACTATCCCAAAGGAGGAGCTTTACGGCGATCTCGGCATCGCCATGCAGCACGATTTTCTCTACGCCGACACGGTGGAGGAAAATATCCGCTTTGGGCGTGAGCTCTCGCACGAGCAGATCGTCCGCGCGGCCAGGATCGCGCAGGCCCACGACTTCATCTCCGCCTTCCCCGAGGGATACGAGCACATGCTCTCGCAAAAGGGCACGAACGTGTCGGGCGGACAAAAGCAGCGCATTCTGATCGCCCGCGCACTGGCGGCAGATCCCGCCATCCTGATCCTGGATGACAGCTCCTCGGCGCTTGACTATAAGACCGACGCCAGCCTGCGCGTCGCTCTGCAAAAGGAAATGTCCGACACCACCCTGATCACGGTGGCACAGCGCGTCAGCTCGGTCAAGAGCTGCGATCTGATCCTCGTTCTGGATGAGGGACGCATCATCGGCATGGGCGACCACGAGCATCTGCTCGAAAGCTGCGCCGAATACCGCGAGATCAGCAATTCACAGATGGGAGGTGCTTTCGTTGAATAGAGGAGGCTTTGGGGGCGGACCCCGCGCAAACAATCCCAACCGCCACGCTCCCGGACAAAAGCTGGACAAGCGTACCGCAAGAAGCGTTTTTCTTCGCCTTGCCGGATACGTTCTTCGCCAATGGCCGCTCTTCCTTATGGCCGTTGCCTTTACCCTGATTTCCAATCAGCTCTCCCTGATGGGACCTGAATTTTCGGGCAACGCTCTCGACGCCATTGCCGCCGAGGGAGGCGTGGATTTTCCCACCGTCTGGGAAAACGTGCGCTGGATGATCCTTTGCTACGTGGTATCCGCCCTTCTTTCCTACGCCCTTGCCGTGATCATGATCCTTTTGACCCGACGGATCGTTTACGGCATGCGCCGTCAGCTTTTTGAAAAGCTGACCACCCTTCCCGTATCCTATTTCGACACGCACGCGGTCGGTGACATCATCAGCCGCATCTCCTACGACATCGACACGGTCAACAGCTCGCTCTCGCACGACCTTGTGCAGGTCATGAGCAGCGTTTACGCCGTGGTGGGCTCCTTCCTCTTTATGCTCCGCATCTCGCCCCCCATGATCCTGGTCTTTGCCGTGACTCTGCCCATCTCCATCATCTTTACGCGCTACCGCTCCAAAAAGGTGCGTCCCCTCTTCCACAAGCGCTCCCATAAGCTGGGGGAATTGAACGGCTACGCCGAGGAAATGCTCTCGGGCTGCCGCACCATTCAGGCCTACGGCAAGGAGGAGGTCATCTGCGGCCGCTTCAACACGCGCAATAAGGACGCCATGGATGCCTACTACAACGCCGAATACTACGGCGCAACGCTCGGCCCGTCCATCAACTTCATCAATAATCTTTCCATCTCGCTGATCATGATCTTCGGCGGAATCCTGTATATGTTCTCCCAAAGCGGTGCCGTGGCCGCGACCTCAATGCTTTTCATCACGCTTGGCGGCGTTTCCAAGTTCGTGCAGTATTCCCGCAAGTTCTCGGGTCCCATTAACGAGTTTGCCAACATCATGCACGAGTTCCAGTCCGCCTTCTCGGCGGCCGAGCGCGTCTTCCGCATCCTTGACGAGGAGCCCGAGCCGCAGGACGCCCCCGATGCCAAGGCACCCGAGAGCATCCGCGGTGACGTGACCTTCACCGACGTGCACTTCGGCTACTCTCCCGAAAAGGAGATCCTGCACGGCGTTTCGGTAACGGCAGAGGCCGGCAAGACCGTGGCCGTTGTTGGACCGACGGGCGCGGGAAAGACCACCGTCATCAATCTGCTCATGCGCTTTTACGATCCCAATTCGGGAAGCATTCGCATCGACGGACAGGAGATCCGCTCCCTGCCGCGCAAAGATCTGCGCGCGGCCTTTACCATGGTCCTGCAGGACACCTGGCTCTTCCACGGAACCATTCGCGAGAACATCGTCTACGGACGTGAGGACGCCACCGACGAGGAG
>JAFNVK010000053.1 GCA_017379815.1 Clostridia bacterium | reverse complement strand
GATGTTCCTGGTGGGCCTTGAGACCAGTATCCTGCCGATCGGACGTATGGTCGGAGGCTCCTTTGCCAAATACAACCGATTGCTCTTTGTATTGTGCTTTGGCTTTGTCTTTGGGCTTCTTGCCACGGTTGCCGAGCCGGCGCTGGCGGTTCTGGCCAAGCAGATCGGTGTCATCATGCCTGTGGTCAACAGCACGCTCTTTATTTGGCTGACGGGTACGGGAATCGGCATTGGCGTTGCTATTGCTCTCGTCCGCATCGTCAAGAACGTCAACATCAAATGGGTCTTTGCCGTTTTATACGGCATTGTGTTCCTGCTGGTCATTTTCTCCCCGGAGGAGTTTATCGCACTTGCCTTTGATGGCAGCGGAGCCACGACGGGTGACGTTTCCGTCCCGTTTATCCTGGCCCTCGGCCTCGGTATTTCCGCAACCTTTTCCAAGAGCAAAACGAACGACGATTCGCTCGGCATCATCGGTATTGCCTCGGTCGGGCCGATCTGCTCGGTTCTCCTGTACGGCATCGTCCTCAAGATGATCAACGGAGGAAGCCTGCCTCAAGAGAACCCTTACGAGATGTCGATGGAGCGCGGACTTTGGGAGATTATCCTTGGGAATATCGGTGACGTTGCCCTGGCCGTTCTTCCCATCGTGCTGATCTCGATTCCGTTCTTACTGCTTTTGATCAAGCTTCCTCGAAGAACGTTTATCACGCTTTTCGTGGGTGTCATCCCCGTCTATCTCGGGTTGCTCATTTTCCTTTCGGGCATTGATTTTGGCTTTGGATTCGTTGGACAGTATATTGGCAAGATCTTTTTTAGTGGATCACGCCCCGAGTGGTTCAAATGGCTTCTTTTGGCCGTTGGCTTCGTTTTGGGAGCAGCCATTACCGTTTCCGAGCCTGCCGTCACGGTGCTTGGCTTGCAGATCGAGGAGCTGACCAACGGTCACATCAAAAGAATGACCATTCGTCTCACGCTGGCGCTTGGCATCGGCGTGGCGTCCTTGCTCTCCATTCTCAAGATCCTCACCGAGCTTCCGATCCTGTATTTTCTGATTCCGCTCTATGCGATCTCTCTTCTGATGATGATCTTCACCCCCAAGCTCTTCGTCGGGCTGGCCTTTGATTCGGGCGGCGTAACGGGCGGCGCGCTGACCTCAGCCTTTCTGACGCCGCTTACCCTGAGCATTGCGGGAGCGGTGGCGGAGGCGGGGGGCGGTCATCTCTCGGTGCTGACCAACGGCTTCGGCATCATTTCCTTTATTTCGGTTACCCCCCTAATCGCCATCCAGGCACTGGGCATTATCTATCAGATTCGTCTCAAGCGTGTCGAGGCAGAGGCCGCGGAGGAATCCTTTGGAGACCTGGAAAGCTTTGTTCTGGACTCCCCGAAGGAGCTTTTGGATGAGAACACTTCAAATGAAAGTGAGGAAGACAAAAATGCGTGACGTACAGAACAGCAGCCTGCAATATTTTATGATCATCACGGAGCAAAAGAAAAAGAATAAATTTCTGTCTCTTCTGGACGATCACGGTGCAAAGGGGATCGAAACCGTTTACGGCCACGGCTCCATGAGCCCGAGGGCCATTGCCTCAGCGTTCGGCTTTGAGGCCGAGCAGAGCAAGGTCCTGATCTCCTGTCTCGTCAAAAGCGAGGAAGCCAAAAAGCTGATCGAGATCCTCTACCGTGACTATCACTTTGACAAGCCAAACACCGGAATCGCCTTTGGGATTTCGGTCGAAGGACTGGTATTTTGAAAGGAGTGCTCCCATGAAAGAATTAAAAGCTTTGTATATTATCGTAAACGCAGGATTTGCCTCCGAGATCGTGGAGATTGCCCGCAAGGTCGGCTCTACCGGTGCTACCATCATCAACGCAAGAGGATCGGTGGCAAAGCCAAAGACGATCCTTGGCATTACCATTGACACCGAAAAGGAGATCGTCCTGAGCGTGGTGGAGAAGGACGTTGCCGTGAAGATCATGGAGCAGGTCAAGGAAAAGGCGGGCGTTGGTACGGCCGCGCACGGACTCTGCTTCTTCCTCCCCGTCGAAATGTCTACGCTGACCATTCACGAAAAGGCCTTTGATGAGGAATAAAAGAGGACTTTTGCGAAAAAAAGAGACTGCCTCAACCTTATGGTTGAGGCAGTCTCTTTGCTTTTTGCCGCTTTGATTCGCTCGTCTTACAAAAGGGAGCAAAGCAGAAGCAGAACGGCAAGAAATCCAAAATTGAATGCAGAGAATTTTCCGAGATAAGCCACGGTGCTATCGGGATTGTGGGAGGTATACTCGCGGAAGGTGATCAGGCTGGCGAGAGACGCGATCAGCGTACCCGTACCGCCGATGTTAACGCCAAGAAGAAGCGCGGGATAATCTGACGTGAACTGAGAGAGCAGGATCGCCGAGGGCACGTTGCTGATGACCTGGCAGGAGAGTGTGCTGAAGAGGAGTGTGTTCTTTGCAAGAAGCGCGGAAAAGAGATCGTTCACCGCCGGAACGCGGGCGAGATTGCCTGAGAAGATGAAGAAGCAGACGAAGGTCAAAAGCAGAGGGTAGTCAACCTTCTTCAAGGCGTCGCGGTCCATCCAGAGGAGCACGGCAGGGATCACGATCAGGCCTATTTGATAAGGGATAATGCGGAAGACGATCACGATGGAGAGTGCAAAGAGGAGCAAATATACCAACGTGCGTCCGACGGGGAGGTGCGCATTACAGGTCTCGGTGATCGAAAGCGGCTCCTTGGGCAGGAACACAAAGCAGCAGAGCGTGATCAACGCGATGGATGCCAGAAAGGGAAGGAGCATGATGGACATAAACTCCCCGGTGGGAATTTGAAACTTGGTATAGAGATACAGATTTTGGGGATTGCCAAAGGGGGTCAGCATGCCGCCCAGGTTTGCGGCAATATTCTGCATAATGAACACGAAGGCCATGTGCTTGGTCTTGCCGGTAGAGGAAAGTACGAAATAGCCCAAGGGCAAAAAGGTCAAAAGCGCCATATCGTTGGCGATCAGCATCGAGCCGATAAAGGTGATGTAGACCAGAGTCAAAACGGAGGTGCGCAGATTTCCCGTGCAATCCACGATCTTTCTGGCCAGAATGGTGAAGAAGCGGATGTTTTTTAATGCACAGACCACGGCCAGCACGCAAAAAAGGCAGGTCAGGGTCTTCCAATCAAAATAGGAGGCGTATTGCGCATCCGGCGGAACGATGCAGGAGGTAACGAGAGCCGCGATCGCGGCAACGGTCAGGACGACGTTCTTTCGGATCCAGCGGCCTACGGGGGCGAGGATCTCGCCCGACGGAACGTGATGATGTGAATGCTTGGGGTGCAGAGATTTCTGATGCAGCATACGAAGCGGTGCCTTTCTGATAGAGTAAGCGTGCGGACGCAAAAACCGAACTTGCTTAGTATACAATAAGGAGTAGGATTTGTCAAGGGCTTTTCGCAAATTTATGGCGAAAAAGCAAGTCCATCGGTCTGCACGGACAAAAGAAAAAGGAGAACGAACCGATCGCGCGATTCGTTCTCTTTTTTTTCGGATCAAGGCCTATTCCTTTCGCTTGGAAAAAGCCTGTTTAAGGGGTAAAGGGGATCAGCTCGCCCAACGGCAGAGAATAGACGTAGATCTCGTCCGGCGCTTTCCCGAAGAGATGCTCAACGGCCTTGGCGTAGCAATTCAACTGACTGCCGTGATGCTCAGCCATCCGGCGGATCAGCGCTTCGCGGTTCAGCTCTTCCTCCTTGGAAATGCGGTCGGTCTTATAGTCGATCAGAATCAGCTTGCCGTCCTTGCGGCGAATCAGGCAGTCGATCGATCCTTGTACGAACAAGCGTTCCTCCTGCAAAAGTGCTTTGCGCTCCTTGTCCAGAGTAAAATCGGACATGGGCAAAAGCAGACTGAAGGTCTGTTCGCGCCATACCTCGTCTGCCTCGGCGATCCATTGCATCAGCTCGCTCCGGCGGAAGCCCTCCAGCTGTCGGCGATTGAGCAGCTCGGCGGTGCGCTCTCCGATAAAGCCCTTGTCAAGCAGACGGTGGCATTCCGCGTCCACGCCCTCCGATACCAGGCGGCGGTAGTCGCAAAACTCAAGGAAGGTGTGGGTTGCCGTGCCGATCTCGGCGGCAGAAGGGGTCTTGGAAGAGAGCAGGATAGAATCAAAGGAGCGATCTGCCGAATCGAGCAGACGGATCTGCGCATCAAGCGCTACTTCGGCGTTCTCCTCATCAAGCAGGGTGTCAAGAAGAGAGGAAGAAAGCTTGGAGGCGGCTGCCTTTGCAGGAAGCCCCTCAAGGAAGGCGCGTGGATAGGTGAATTCCTTTTGCTTATCCAGAACGCGTGCAAAGCGGAGGGCAAGTGAGCTTGCCTTCTCGTGTGCATCTTCTTCAACGGGCGTGGAGGGAATTTCTTTGCCCGATTTCTTTTGGTCTTCGGCAAGCACAGAGCCGTAAGGATGATGCACGAGCGGCGTAGGATAGCTTTCCTTGATGCGCGAGGATGCCGACATGGCCGCCAGAACCCAAAGCAAGGGATTGGTGGCGTGCAGAATGGACGCGCGATCGCCGTAGCGGATCAAGGTGGCGTTTTCCAGCGCGCTATCCCATTTTCCGCGCAGCGTTCCGGTAACGTAGAGACGTTCTCTTGCGCGAGTCAAGGCGACGTAAAGCGTGCGGATGCTTTCCTCTGCCTGCTCATTTTCGGTCTCCAGAACAACGGCTGTGCGCAGTGCAGTGTTCTCATTCTCTCCTGTTTCGGGATTATAGAGCTTTGTTGCGCAGCCGATCTCGCGGTGATAGAGAACGGTTTTCTTGCTATCCTCCTTGTTGAACAGAGCCCCGGAGGAGGCCAGGAATACAACGGGGAACTCCAATCCCTTGGAGTGGTGAACGGTCATCACGGTCACGGCGCGCTCGGTCGCACGGAAGCCCTCGGCGGAGGCTTTCTTGCTCTCGGCAAGGCTATCCAGATGCTCAAGAAAGCCGTACAGGCCGCAGAAGGAGGAGCGTTGATACAGGCGCGCCTGATCGTACAGATAGAGCAGGACGGCGTCCTTGGCGTATGGCTTAAGTGCTTCCTCGGCATAGAGCACGCGAAGGAAGCGGTCGGCGGGCTCTCCTGCGCTAAGCGCTTGCAGGCGTTGGAGGTCGGACACCGTGCGTGCACACTTGGACGCAAGCTCACCGTAGGTCTCGGGATCCCTTGCGGCCGATTCCATCGAATCAAAGAGAGAGGCGTTGGCATCGGTCGAGGAGCGGATCAGAGAAAGCTCCTCCAGGGTATACTCCGAGAGCGGAGAAAGCAGGAATTCGGAGAGGGGAAGATCGCGGTAGGGGTTATCCAAAGCGCGCAGAAGATTGCGCATATCCACCATCAAGGGCTCTTCAAAGATGTCCTTGGAGACGGCGCTGACCGTGGGAATGCCCAGGAGCTCCATGGCCTTCAGATACGCCTTGGCGTGGGATTTGTAGCGCACCAGAACGGCAATATCCGAGGGGGTTACGGCGGAGCCGTCGTCAAGCTGTCCTTCGTTAAGAAGTCGCCTGATCTCGCGTGCGACCCAAATCGCCTCCTCGTGAATGCCGTCCTCGGCCTCTGCCTCATTTTCCTCATGCTTTCCTTTGCGCGGAGCCGCGCCGAAAACGTGAACCTCCACAGGGGCAGGATGTCCGGGAAGAGGATGCTCGGGGGAGGACTTTGCACAGATCAGGTCGTCCTGCGGACGATAACCCACGCTGCTCTCGCAGGCCGAGAACAAAAAGGCACAGATACGATTGGCAAAATCGATCACGGGGCGGTCACAGCGGAAGTTGTCCGACATGAATACGCACACCCCGTCGGCATCCTTTGCCTCTTCCTCCGTATAAAGGGGCATGGTGCGGCGGTAATTGGCAAAGATCGAGGGCTCGCTTCCGCGGAAGCGGTAGATGCTCTGCTTGATGTCTCCCACCATAAAGCGGCGGTTTTCTCCGATGCGGGCAAAGATGCGGTCCTGCATAAAGTCAACGTCCTGATATTCGTCGATGTAGACCGCGTCGTACTGCGCCGCAAGCGAGCGGGCAAAGGGCGTCGGAGAGCCGTCCTTCTCGTTCAGGAGCGAGAAGAGCATGGCGCGGACGTCGTTGTATTCCAGAATGCCGCGCGTCTTCTTCTCGGCAAGAAGTCGGGCCTCGTACTCGGCAAAGAAGGTGTGGAGCATTTCGCAAAAATCGGCCGTGCGACGCATTTGGTCGGCGATCTCCTCGGGCGTCCAGTGCAGGAGCTCCTGCACCTTTTCCAGATCCTTTTTGAATTTCGTGCGCCACGCCTGGTAGGAAAGAACGGCGGCGGATTTTTCCTTGATGGTTGGGAACGTGCCCTTGACAAAGGAAACCGAAAGGAGCGATGCCTGCGGATAATGTTCCTTTTCCAGCGCCTCAAGCATCGCGCGACAGTAATCGCGGTCGGAGCAGAACAGCCCCGAGAGCTTGCGCCAGGCGTCGGGATCTGTCTTGAGCTGCTCCTCAAGCTCTTCAAGAAGTGTGCAACACGCAGAGAACTGTTCTTCTAAATGTCGGCGAACGGCCCTTCCGTGTGTAGACCTGAAATAATCGTCCTCAGCCTCACGGCGAAGCCTCTCTGCACACTCATGCAGGAGAGTGATCCCCTCTGGGTAGGAGGCGAAGGAGCGTTGCAGGTCAAGGAGTGCATGATCAAGCTTGCCATCGCTTCGGTTGGACATCAGATGGTCAAGCGTCTTGGCAAACGGATTTTCCTTGATGGCCGAGAAGCCACCCGTGGAGGAGCTTCTCTCGTGCCGTTGATAATATTCCTCGATCAGACCGTCAAGGATCTCGGTGCAAAGGGGTGCGATCTCGCTATCGTCTGCGATGCGGAAGGAGGAGGGAAGCCCCAACTGCTCAAAGTTTGCGCGCACCGCCTTCTGAAAGAAGGAGTCGATCGTGGAGATCTGCGCACTTCCGAGGAGGAAGAGCTGGCGTTGCAGGTGCGGATCGTTTGGGTATTCCGCCATAGCGCGGCTGAGCGCCTCGGCAATGCGTCCCTTCAGCTCTGCCGCGGCGGCACGGGTAAAGGTGACGATCAGCATGCGCGAAAGATCTGCGGGATGCTCACGGTCGGTCAGCGAGCGAATGATGCGCTCGGTGAGAACGCTTGTTTTTCCCGATCCGGCGGCCGCCGAGACGAGAAGCGTCTTTCCGTGCAGGCGCATAGCGGCCTCCTGCGACGGTGTCCATGATCTGGCCATAGGGTTCCTCCTTTCATTCACGATAAGCGCGGTCACAGCTTTCCTTGACGGGGCAGAAGAGGCAGGCCTCCTTGGAGGGGGTCTTCTCGGCTTCACCCGCAAGAATGCGCTCGGCTACCGAGCGGACCGCAGATTTCATGTCTTCTGCCAAGGCGTCGATCTCCTCGGCACTTTGCAGAGACAGCTTTTTGGTAAAGAGCCTTCCTTCGGTTGCATCGGCGGCTTCCTTGACGGCTTCGTCATCCAAAAGGAATCCGCTTCGGCAGATCTCGATCTTGCCCTTTTCGTTGTTGGCGTAAAGGAATTGCGCACCTGCCGCAGTATACTCTTCGTTGGGCTTGGAGAGGGCCGCCTGCAGGTAAAGCACCAGCTGAACGTCAAGACCCGAGCGAACGTCCTCGGGTGAAAAGACGTGCTTGCCCGACTTGTAGTCCACCACGCGGAGATAGGTTTTTCCATCCTGTCTGAGGAGGTCTACACGGTCGATCATGCCGCTCAGGGTTACGGTAGAACCGTTTTTCAGGGTGAGTGTGACGGGCGGAAGTCCGTTTTCTCCATCCCGCCCAATGACCTGCTCAAAGGCTGAGGGAACGAATTTGCTCTGCTTCAGCTCCGCACAGATCTCGTCCAGCATCAGCAGGGCAAGCTTGCGCAGACGCGAAAAGAGATGCAGCAGGCGGCGATCCATTTGGTTCGCAGAGATCGGGCAAACCGCCTCAAGATAATGCTCGATGATGCGGTCGGCAAGGCGCTCGGCCTCCTCGTGATCGGGGAGAAGGATCGCGCGGCCGTCCGAGGAAAGACAGGAGAGCAGGAATTGCTCGAAGACGTGGTGCAGGAAGGTTCCGTCGTCGGCGTAGGAGGGGGTGGAGTCCTTCTTTTCGCGCAGCTGCAGACGGTAGGTGCTGTAATAGGAATAAGGGCAAAGCACAAAGGTGCGGATCTTGGATTGCGACAGGCGGAGAGACGCGCCCGGGAGCGCGGATGCAAGCGACATGGGGAGGCTCTCTCTCTCGTTGGCTTCCTCCGAGGTGCGGAGCATGCTTCGGTCAAAGGGCTCGGCCTCGCGGTCGAGCAGAAGACGGGCACGGTTAAAGGCGAGGGAGGGGGTACGCGCAGAGCCGTCCGGCAGGCGTGCGCAGGTGGAGAGCATCAGGCGGTCGGTCGGCTTGCTGATTGCACGGTAGACGTAGAACAGCTCCTCCGAATTGCGAATGCTCTCGCGCGAGTCAAGCAGAATACCGACCTCCTCAAGTGCAGACTTATCTGCCTCGGAGAGCATTCCGTCATCCGTGATCGCACGCGGAAATTCGCCTTCGCACAGACCAAGAAGGATGGTCGCGCGGATGTTTTCAATACGCAAGGTTGCCGCCGAGCCGATCACCACGCAATCGTGGGTGTTCGGCACCGAGCCGATGTCGCTTCCGCTAAGCAGCAGAGAGAGCGCGCTGAGAAATTCCTCCACGCTCAATTCGCTCTCGGGCAGAAGATTGGCCATGCCCGTGAGGGTATCGGTCAAGAGACGGTAAAGACGCAGGGTCTCGCCTGCGTGACGAAGCTGACCCTTGGCGATCTCCTCCTTGGCACGGGAGGAGAGCAGGTCGGGAATGGACATTTCGATCAGATAGTCGTAGAGCGCGCGGCAGCGGTCAACCATTCTCTTAGAGGCGCGGAGGTTGGATGAAAGATGGCGAAGGGGATCGATCAGATGCTTTCTTGCGCGGTTTGCCGCGGTCAGGATCTCCTCGGTGCGGGGAGAGCGCTCGGTGGTAAGACCGTCCGGATTCATGCTCCAGACGGGATCGAGAAAGCGCGATCCGCTGATGTGCCAGGTCCCGCAGTATTCCTCAAAGAGGGCCACGTCCTTCTGGGAAAGCCCGGTAAGCCCGGTCTTGGCCAGGGTCATCACGTCCTTGACGTGATAGTTGCGTGAGACGGCGCGGAGAGCGGAGAGGATCAGTCTTGCGAGGGGCTTTGCCGAGAGATCGGTGCGCTCGGAGAGAAAGTAGGGAATGCCGTGACGCTCAAGCGCGGCATCCAGAACGCCTCGGTAGGTCTCGGTATCGCGGACGATCACGGCGATATCGCCGTAGCGCATCCCCTCCTGTACCAAGGCAAGGATCTGCAGGGCGGCGGCTTCGGCCTCCTCGTAAAGATTCGTGCAGGAGAGGAGGGTGACTGCGTCACTGTTCTCCGGCGGTGAGGGACGCTTGCCCTCAAAATGCCAGATCTCCTCTGCCAAAAAGCGAAGCGCTTCGGGGCGTTTTCCCGGATCGGGCGAAAGGACGGTCCGCTTTACGGGAGTGTCGGTCAGATTGGCAAGCTTGGAAAGGCGCTGTGCCGTTTTGTTCACGCTTTCCAGATGCGGAAGGCGCGAGGAATACCCGTCGGAACAGAGTGCCACGGTGATCTCCTCGCATTGGCGGAGCAGTTCTCTGAGGACGTCGTATTCCTGTGCGGTAAAGCTGGTGAAGGAATCGACGTAGATCCTGCAGTCAGCAAAGATCGGCGTTTCCTTCAGCCGTGCGGTCATGCGGGCAAGACGCTCTGCGGGATCATCGCCAAAGGTATCGACCAATCTTTGATGATAAACCGAATCAACAAGAGCAAGATCAAGAAGCTTTTTTTGCAAGGGGGATTCGGGAGGGAGTGCATTTGCGGCATTCTCCAGCTGCTCGGCGCTCACGCCGCTGCTGTGCAGCTCGGAGAGGGTCTGGAGCATAAGCGCGGTCAGGGTGGCATCTCCGCGCGCATTTTTTCCGTATTGGTGAAGCAGAGGGGAAAGCTCACGCAGCGTATCCCACATGAGCAGATTGTGCATGCCGTGCTCAAGCGACCCAAGGGCCACGCCGCCGGTTTGGCGAAAAACCGCATCAGCCAAGCGTGAAAAGCTTGCCACCTCAAAAAAACGCCCTGCAGAAGGAGGGAGGGAGGCACAGAAGTCCTGCTCGCTGATATAAGCCTGCTGCTCGGGAACCAGCAGAATGGCGCGTCTGCCCATTTCGATATCCGCACGGATCCGCTCGCGCAAAAGCGCGGTCTTTCCGGAGCCGGAGGGGCCGAAGATCAGATTAAGCATGATGCTCTCCTTTCTCATCCTTTTCCTGCAAAAGCAAGAGATTGCGTCGGATGGTTTCGCGTTTTCGCCAGGAGTAGGCGCGTTTTTGGAACTCGTCCTCCTCCATGGCATCAAGAATAGCAAGGTTCAGCCTTGGAATGTTGTTCTCATGAAAATACGGGATCGGTGTATAGATGCTTCCGCTTTGGATGGCCCGCACCGTGTGTGGGCAGACCTGCTGACAGAGGTCGCACCCCCAGCAGGAGCCGTAGCGGCGCAATGCGACGATCTCCGCCTCGTCAAGCGCCCCCTTCTTCTGCGTCAGTGCCGAGAGGCAGGTGCCGATTTTTTCCATTGGGCAGATCTTTTGGCAAAGTCCGCAGCTCTCACAGAAGCGAGGCTCAACAAGGATGTAGGGGAGGGGGGCATCGGTCAGAAGCTCGCCGAGAAAGACGTAAGAGGAATAGCGCTCGGTCAGGAGCAGTCCGTTTTTGCCGATCACGCCAAGGCCTGCGCGCGATGCGGCCTCGATCTCGGCAATGGGTGAATGATCGGCAAAGCCCGCAAAGCGATGCTCGGGATAGCGCTCCTTCAGAAGCGGAAGGAGCTCCTCAAAGAGTGCATCAAAGAAAGCGTGATAATTGTAGCCCACGGCATAGGCAGAAAGGTTGCGCTCGGGACTGGCACAGGCCGGCGTAAAGTAGGGCACGGCAAGGATCACGGCGCTTCCCGAAGTGATGCCTGCACGCTCCAAAAGATAGGGCTTGGTCACACGGCAGGCCGACAGAGGAAGGGCGGCGAAGCAATCTATGTGATTTTTTTGTAAAATTTCCGATAAAAATGCAAACATCTCTTCCTCTTTTCGCTTTTTTATGGTATAATAAATAAAATTAAGGCTTTCCAACTACCATTATAGCAAAAAAAGTGCAAAAAAACAAGACGCATTCCTATTTTTCAATCTTTTTTTCGCCCGTCTTCAAGCAATCTTCACATTCTCGAGATATACTGAGTACAGATCCGAAATAAGGAGGCTTTTTTCGTATGTACGAACGCAAAGAACCAACCGATCAAAATCAAAAACACGACGTAGGCAAATCCCTTGATCCGTCTGCCGAGAGTGAGACGCTTCAAACGGCTGAATACGTTTTTTCGCGCGGAAGAGCAAGGGAGACGAAGCCCTCTCCGCGCAAGGGAGCTCGCTTTTTGTACGCCCTTCTTGCCTGCGTGCTTTGCTCCGCGATCGCCTTTGGAGCAGGCTTTGGCGGCGCTTTTCTGGCACTGCAGCTGGACGAGGAGGATCCGGTCTATGCTCCTCCTGCCAATAACGATCTCCACCATCCGAACCCGGATGAGATCATTGAGGAGGACACGGAGCCCGATCCCTCGATCTACGGCTCTGCAGGAGAGGATGCTTTTGCCGTTTCGGGCGTAGCAAGACTCGTGCAGAACTCCGTCGTCGTGATCGAAGCTACCATCGAGGGCTCCTCGCTGATGGGTATTCCCGTAACGGCAACCAGCTCGGGAAGCGGTGTTATTATCGCCGAGGAGGGATATATCGTCACCTGTAATCACGTGGTTGCGGATGCGACCTCCATCGTCGTTACCCTTAACTCGGGTGCCAGATATGAAGCGGTCATAGCCGGATACGATACGCGAAGTGATCTTGCCGTGATCCGCATTGAGCCCAAGGAGAAGCTCACCGCCGCAAAGCACGGCACGAGCGCGCATCTGGTGGTGGGCGAGCAGGTCGTTGCCGTGGGAAATCCCTTGGGAACGCTTGGCGGTACTGTTACCGACGGTATTATCAGCTCTACGGCACGCGATATCGTGATGGCTGATGGGAACGAAATGACGCTTTTGCAGACCAATGCCGCTATCAATCAAGGCAATTCCGGAGGAGGACTCTTCAATCTGGATGGCCAGCTGATCGGTATCGTGAATGCCAAGTATAGCGCCGAGGGCGTGGAAGGGCTTGCCTTTGCGATCCCGAGCGATTATGCTCTTGTGATCGAGAAGGATCTGATCCAATACGGTTACGTGCGGGGGATTCCCGACGCAGGCCTTGAGACCATCGACATTACCGTTGACAATTACCGCCAGTATTACCCTTATTTTCCCGTCGAGGAGCTCGGCGTTTACGTGGTCAACTCGGCCTTTTGCAAGGATCTGGTCAGCAAGGATCGCATCCTTGAGATCAACGGCGTGACCATTATTTCCTCGCGTCAGATCGAGGAGATCATTGCAAAGTGCAAGGTGGGAGACACGGTTACCGTTCTGGCCTCACGCGAGGGAGATACCTTTACTGTATCCTTCCTGCTGCAGGAATACGTACCCGGTTGACCCCAACAAAACCGCGATTTCAATACGCCGGATCGATCGGCAAAGAAAGGAATCAGGAAAGATGTATCACATTTTAGTCGTTGACGACGAAGCGCGCATCCGCTCCATTATACGCAAGTATGCCGAGTTTGACGGCCACACCGTTACCGAAGCATCCGACGGCATGGAGGCGGTCCTGCTTTGCCGCAAGAATACCTACGATCTGATCATCATGGATATTATGATGCCTGAGTTGGATGGCTTTTCGGCTTGCCGTGAGATCCGCAAGACCGCACAGACACCCATCATTATGCTCTCGGCCAGAGGAGAGGAGTACGATCGGATCAACGGCTTTGAGGTGGGCGTGGACGATTACGTAACCAAGCCGTTTTCCCCTAAGGAGCTGATGCTGCGCGTGGACGTGATCATGAAGCGCGTCAAGCACGCACAGACGGCGATCCCCCAGACGAGCAGACACGAGACTGTAGAGCTCGACGGAGGTGCACTTCGCGCCGATATCACGGCACGCCTGGTCTTTATCGACGGCGAGCGCGTGGAAATGTCTCCCAAGGAGTATGATCTGTTCTTTTATCTGCTGACCAATCGCAATATCGCGCTTTCGCGTGAGAAGCTGCTTTGCGAGGTTTGGGGATATGATTTCTTCGGAGATGCGAGAACGCTGGATACACATATCAAGCTTCTGCGCAAGAGCCTTGGAAGATACAGTAAGTACATCGTCACCCTCCGCGGCGTCGGCTATCGCTTTGAGGGCGTATGAAGGAAAAAGTAAGGCGCTTAAAGCAGCTGCTTCCCGCAGGCAAAAACGGGGTCAGCATCTGCTGGAAGCTTGGTGGATATCTTTTTCTGCTCCTGGCGATCCTTTTGATCATCATCTGGTCCTTGCAGGTCCTTTTGCTTGATATTCTGTTTGAGCACATTCAAAAGCGGGAGATGCTTCGCCTGGGAACGGTGCTCGCGCAAAAGATCGACCAGGAGGATCTTGAGCTGTTTGCCTCGGATATTGCGATCGATTCAGCGGTCAGCGTTCTGGTCTATAAGCTTGACGAGGGGGACGCCCGAGAACTGGTTCGTGTGGACCTGATGGGCGACACAGAGGTTTTCTTCCGTCCTGAGCGTATTTACGAGTATTACCGAAAGGCGGCGCTCAACGACGGCTCCTACGCAGGCAAATTTGCCGTCGGCGGATATGAATTGAAGGAAGGCCCGCTGGATTTTCTGGCGGGGAAGCGCTATGCGCAAAAGGATGAGATCCGTCTGATCTCCACCAGTATCGCCACGGATGAGGAGGGTGGACACTACCTGATCCTGATCAGCGCGGCGCTCTTGCCGCTCAACTCCATGGTGCGCACCTGGAACCTTCAGTTTGCCTTTATCGCGGTGCTGATGTTCGTTGCCGTTGCCGTAACGGTCTATCTGCTTTACCGCAAGATCTCCAAGCCTCTGATCAGCATGAACAATGCCGCCAAGGAGCTGGCGCGCGGAAACTACGAGGTTCAATTCTCGGGCCTTGGCTACCGAGAAACTAGCGAGCTTGCCGGAACGCTGAACTACGCCGCAAACGAGCTCTCAAAGCTTGATCACCTGCAAAAGGAGCTGATCGCCAACATTTCTCACGACCTGCGCACGCCGCTGACCATGATCAAGGGCTACGGCGAGGTTATGCGCGATCTTCCCGGAGAGAATACGCCGGAGAATATTCAGATCGTGATCGACGAGACCTCAAGGCTCTCCGAGCTTGTGGACGATCTTCTCGATCTTTCCCGGATTCAGTCCGGCACGCGACGGGCAGAGGTTCTGCCGTTCTCCATGACCGCGCTCATTCGGGAGACGATGGGAAGATACGATGCCTTTACTCACCACAAGGGGTATCGGATCGACGTGCAAGCCGAGGAGGAGATCATGATCTGCGCGGATCGCGGTATGATCCTGCAGGTGCTTTATAATCTGATCAACAATGCGATCAACTATACGGGAGAGGACCTGCTGGTTATCGTGTCACAAACGCGAACCGAGGGAGGAATCAGAATCTCGGTGAGCGACACGGGAGAGGGAATTGATCCCGAACAGCTGCCTTTGATCTGGGAGCGTTATTACAAAGAGGATAAGGCGCATCGGCGCGCCGTGATCGGCACGGGATTGGGGCTTTCGATCGTTAAAGAGATCCTGGAGCTTCACGGCTACGCCTACGGAGTGAACAGCACAAAGGGGAAAGGCTCGACCTTCTGGTTTGAATTTCCCGAATATGAGGAAGCAATGGGATCCAACGGTATTCCGCTTGCTTGACGGAGGAAGGACATCTTGCATCGATCCATTATTGATTTGTTGATCTGTCCCGTTTGCGGAGCCGACGTGGCTCTGACCGAGGATGGACGCTCGTGTGTATGCCGAGGGACACGCCGGCATTGCTTTGATCTGGCCAAGAGTGGATACCTTAATCTCAATCCACCGACAGGAGGATCGGGAGACGAGCGTGCGGCGATCCGCGCACGCACCTGCTTTTTGGAGGCAGGCTATTACCGTCCGCTTGCCGATCGCATCGGCGAGATCCTGTGTGAGATCTCGGCGCGCGACGTCCTTGACGCAGGCTGCGGCGAGGGCTATTATACCAATCTGCTGTCTGCGGGACGGCGTATGCTTGGCATTGATCTGTCCAAGAGCGGCATTGAAGCGGCGGCAAAATCGGCTAAAGCCAAGGGGCTTTCTGCGGGCTTTGCGGTGAGCAGTCTGTTTACGCTCCCTGTGCGCGACGGTAGCCTTGACGCGATCCTCAATATCTTTGCACCTTGCGCAGAGGGCGAGTTTGCGCGCGCCTTGCGCGACGGCGGACATCTGCTTCTCGTGGGAGCCGGCGAACGGCATTTGATGGGGCTTAAGCAACAGATCTACGAGCACGCCTATGAGAATCCCGGACGCGCCGATCTGCCCGAAGGAATGACGCTTTTGCGCAGGGAGCGCTTAAGCTATACCGTTACCGTATGCGGACAGGAGCATATTCAGGCGCTCTTTTCGATGACGCCTTACTACTGGCGCACGTCTCCCACCGACCGCGCAAAGCTGGATCCGCTGGAGACGCTCGAGACCGAGCTGGATTTTGATCTGTTTTTGTATCAAAGCATAAAGAAGGGAAGCTGACGTGAGAATTTCCATTTGCATTCCGATGTATAACGAAAATCGCGTGATCGCGGAGACGGCCAAGACGCTTTCTTCGTATATGGAGACGCATTTTGCGGATTATGAGATCCTGTTTTGCAGTGACGGAAGCACCGATGGGTGCGACAAGACCGTTGAAGCGCTTGCGCTTCCGCACGTGCGCGTGATCGGCTATCCGCAAAACCGCGGCAAGGGCTGTGCCGTTCGCACAGCGATGCTCGAGGCTACGGGAGAAATTCGCCTTTTTACCGATGCCGATCTTGCATACGGCACCGACGTGATCGAGCAGGTGTATCAAATTTTTTTGAATGGCGGAAGGGAAGTGCAGGTGGTTATCGGCTCGCGTAACCTGCATAAGGACGGCTACGAGGGTTATACCGTTTTGCGCAAGCTTATGTCCAAGACCTATCTGCGCGTGCTTTCTCTGGTGGGCGGATTTCGCCTGTCGGATTCCCAATGCGGCTGCAAGGCCTTTTCGGGAGAGGCGGCAAGAGAGATCTTCTCGCGCTGTGAGACGGACGGCTTTGCCTTTGACTTTGAGGCTCTGCTTTGGGCAAACAAGCTGAAGCTGCCCATTCGGGAGTTTCCCGCAAAGGTGATCAATCACGGAGAGTCCAAGGTTCGCCTTTTGCGAGACACCGCAAAAATGCTCCGTGACCTGATGCGTATGCGCAGAAGGATCCGTAAGACCGCGGTCGAGCCTCTTTCGCAAAAAGATTGAAGGTACTCTCCAAGCTTTTTTTGAGATTTTTTGAAGCATCGGTAGGGGGTGCCGTTCGAGACGATCCCATAAAAACCAATTCTGCAAACCAAAAAAAATACGCAGGCAAAGGCAAGGCATCGCAGCCGATCTGCAAGAGGCGAAAAAAGCCTTGTTCGTAGGCAAATACCCGAAACAGAGGCCAAAAAGCCCCAAATACGGGTATTTGCCCCTTTTTCACTTCCCCTAAAGATACAAAATTTGCATTTTGTATAATTGCGGGTCTGTCGCAGGGGCGGTGCTCTTTTCGTAAAAGATCCGAAAAAAAAACAAGGGCTTGCTGAGGTGATCTTTCCGGTGTGCCCTTTTTCATTATATAAAAAATAAAGGATTCTTCCTTACAGGAATCCATCTTTGAAGCGTAGCCTTTTTCAAGAGTTCTGCCGAGGCTTGTCCGTGTGCGGAAAAAAGAATTGACACTCCGCCTCTTTTGGTGTATAATAACAGTGATCTGAAATTTGGCGAAAGGATTTGCACGATGAATTGTCTGACCGATTGGAATTGCCGACTGCTCCTGCGCGGAGATCCTTTGCTTGGCGACGATGCGGAGCTTTCCCGTGCCCTTTTCCTTTGCGTGGAACGCTTTGGCATCAAGCGCTTTTGTATGATGCCTACCTTTGACCCGGAGGCAGAATCCGCCGCCGGCTTCCTTTTGCGGCGAGAGCACGCAAAGGAACGCTTGCTTCCTCTTCTGCCAAGCGGTGCGCGCTTGCGCATGGGAGCTTCTGTCCTGCTCACCCCGGGGCTTCACGCGGAGCAGGATCTGCACAAGCTTACCCTGCCCGCCTCGCACTGCCTACCCCTGGATATGCCGATCGGGGAATGGGCAGATTGGATGGATCTGGAGATCAACCGCCTGCTCTATCGCGCAAAGCAACGCCTGCTCTTTCTCTCTGTCGAGCGCTATCCGATCTTCTACCCGAAGGACGTATTGGAGCGCCTTATGCGCATTCCTGGCGCGGTTTACCAGTTCAATTACCGCGCGCTTGCCGATCCTGCGTCGATCGCCCTGATCCGTACACTGGTCAGCCGAGGCACGACTGTCCTTCTCGGTACGGCCGTAGAGGATCCCTATAAGCTCGGCTTTTACGAGATGGAGCATTATCTCACCTCTGCCAATGCTTCCCTCTCACGCGCGGAGCTTTCCTCTCTCCTTCAAGGTGCACATCTGTTCTGGAATGCTTGAACACTCTCCTCGGGAGCGTGCGATTCGCGATACTTCTGCCGCGTCGCTTCTCCTCCGCGCAGATGACGCTCCTGCTTGTTCTTTTGCAGGACCTTCTGTACCTCCGTATAAAGCCCACGGTTGACCTGCTTGAGCGTATACGTGACGTCCTTATGTACCGTGCTTTTGCTTACGCCAAAGATCTGCGCAACCGAGCGCACGGTGCTTTGATGCTCTACCAGATATTCCCCCAGAACGAGGCAACGCTCGTTCCCCTTCCAATTTCCAAGCGGCATATCTTTTCCCTCCTCGGCCCGTCCGATCGTTCTTGCTTCAGTATATGAGGAGGATAAGGTAAATTAGAAGCCGCCCGAAGTATTTTTTGCGAGGTTTTGACCATGATCCAAAAGGAATCTGAAAAATTTTCGCCCTCAACCGTGTTTGAAGGCATGACCTCTATTTCCGCTCTTTTGCAGGAGAATGAAACCAATCCGCGGCGCATCGAGCGCGTTTGGGTCGCCGAGGAAAAGAGGAGATCCAAGGCTCGGGAGATTGCTTTTTTGCAGGCGAAAGCACGCGAGAGAGGCTTTACCGTAGAATTTGTGCCGATGCAGGAGATCGAATCCATGGCCATTGGAAAGAGTCACGGCGGCATTCTTGCTTTTTGTACCGACCGTCCCCTTCCCTCACTTACGTCCTCGGCGATCGCCGAAAAGGGCTTTTATCTGTATCTTGAGGGCGTGGAGGATCCCTATAATTTCGGTTACGCGATCCGCTCGCTCTATCTTGCGGGTGTGGACGGTGTGATCCTTCCCGAGCGCAACTGGATGAGCGCCGCAGGCGTGGTTGCGAGAGCCTCGGCGGGAACATCCGAGCGTATGCCGCTCTTTACGGCAGAGCCCGAGGAGGCGGTAAGGCTCTTTCGTGAGCGCGGCTATCGAATCCTCTGCGCGGGTATCCGCGACTCGGTCTCTCTCTTTGACGGAAGCTTTCCCTAT
>JAFNVK010000052.1 GCA_017379815.1 Clostridia bacterium | reverse complement strand
GGCCTTGAGTGCACTGCCCAGCTTGAGGACGGCCTCAACGGGATTCTGCTTGTGCGTAACGGCGTGTCCCGTATCCAGGCAAGCGCCGACATAGTCGCTGCCAAAATGGTCGATATAGAAGAGCAGATCCTCGGCAGTGGAGAGGTGCACGTCGCGGTAGCCCGGGCCGTAGATGTTCTCGATGGCGAGAACCACGCCGTGCTCCTCCAGAGTGGGAAGCAATTTTTCAATCAGCTGCAGGTTGCCCTCGCGGCTCTTTTCAAGGGACTCCTCAAAGTAGAGGTGGATCGCCGCCAGACGGCAATCCATTTTCGCTGCGATAGCGATCTCCTTGGTGAGAATGGGGAGCATATAGTCTTCAAAATCCGCATAGGCGCCCTCTCCCAAAGGGGGGAGATGGCCGGGATAGTAGGTCAGATGCACCTGGGAGACCTTCAGGCCTGCGTCGGCGATCCGACGGTAGGTCTGCAGCATGGCCGGCTCAAAGTCCTCGGAGAGGATGTGGTCGCGACAGCTCCAGCTGGGGAAGGCTACGTCAACGCCGTCAAAGCCGATCTGCTTCAGGGCGGGATATAAATCTTCAATTCCTCTGTTGCGAATAGAAATATCCATTTATGGTGTTTATCCTTTCTCGGCGGAGCTGCTTGGCAGACGGAATACCGCCAACGTCGTTTTGCACGGCGTATTCCTCTTGTTTTCCGATTTAGCATGACCATTATATCATAAAACCGACTGCTTTTCAACCTCATTGGATAAAAAATGCGCTTTGCCGAGGAAAAAGTTGCGGGGGGGATTTGAACCTCACGGTCTCCGGGTTATCGCTTCGCGCCGGTCGCCGTCGCATGTCGTTTTGTTCGGCAGGCACAGCCTGCCTCCAAAACTCGTGCTTTGGGCGACACCGCTTGCAAAAACGCCGCACCGTGGCGTTTTTGCTGCGCTGACCCAACGAGCTACGCTCGTCGGCATAACCCGAAGGGCATAAAGCACAGAGCCCACCCCCGCAACCAACGCAAAAAGGACACCGAATGGTGTCCTTTGCGTTGGTTGCGGGGGTGGGATTTGAACCTCACGACCTCCGGGTTATGAGCCCGACGAGCTACCGAACTGCTCTACCCCGCGATATTCTGTTGCTTTCCCCGTGGCATCCATCTCTCAATGGTGCCGGTGACCGGGATCGAACCGGTACGATACTCTCGTATCACGGGATTTTAAGTCCCGGGCGTCTGCCAGTTCCGCCACACCGGCATTATCCACCGGGAGACTTGCTACCCTTTTCGGTTCGCATTGGTTATTATACCATACTCTCATTCTCTTGTCAATACCTTTTTTGCATTTTTTTCATTTTGTTTCCCCTTACAGGATTCCCCCGTCTCGCTCCTTCTATGCGTGCCTTTATGGGGGAGGGCCCTCTTTCTTCGTTTGACGAGCCCACCCGTGTCTCCTCTCCTACGCCGTGGGCAGGGTGCGGATGCCGTAGCTGGTTGCGTATCTTTCGGCAAAGGAGCCGCTCGGCGCGCAGACGGTGAGGTCCTTGGCGCAATACGCAAACGCCTCGTAGCCGATGGACGTGACGCTTTCGGGAAGGGTGACGCGCGCAAGCCTCGTGCATCCCGAAAAGGCAAACCATCCCACGCTCAGCACTCCCTCGGGAAGGGTAACGCTTTGGAGACTCTGACAGCCCGCAAAGGCGCGGTCGGCGACGGCGATCACGGGGTGACCGTCAAGCCTTTCGGGAAGGATGACGTGACTCTCCTTTCCGCGATAGGCGGTCACGGTGGCGCCCTGTTCACTCAGGGTATAGGAAAAGTCTGCCTCCTCGGGCGTCTTTTCTGCGCTTGCGGAAAGCTGCTTCTCAAGCTCGGCGATCCGTGCCTGATAGGTCTCTTCCTTGACGTAGAAGTCGGCACGCAGGGAGAGAAGCTCCCGTCGCAGGTCTTCGATCAACGCCTCGTAGTAGGCCTCCTTTACATCCGTTTCCTCGTCCTTTGCCTCGTTTGGCGGTTGGGTCGTTGCCGCCGCGCATCCGCAAAGCAGAAGAGCGGAGAGCAAAAGGGGCAGAACCCGTTTGTTCATGTCTTGACACTCCTTTCCGATTCGGGATCCTCTTTAGTATACCACGGCATAGCGGTCGAGGTTTGGGGAAATCGGGTGGCGGAGCAGATTTTTTTCGGGGGAAGAACTTGACAAATCCGCACGCTTGTGCTATGATGGGGGAAATACCGCAAAAAGGGAAGTATGGAGGATACAGATGGAGCTTGGCATAGAATTTTTCTTTACGGCCTTCCTTTTGGGGATCGGTCTTGCGATGGATGCCTTTTCGGTCTCGCTGGCCAACGGATTGAAGGAGCCCTGCATGAGCGCACCGAAGATGTGCGGCGTGGCAGGCGTGTTTGCCTTCTTTCAAGGGCTGATGCCCATGCTCGGCTGGGTCTGCATTCACACCGTGGTGCAGTATTTCACCGCCTTTGAGGCCTGGATCCCCTGGATCGCGCTGGCGCTTCTTTCCTACATCGGCATCAAAATGATCCTGGACGCGCGCCGCGAGGGCGAGTGCGGCAGCGAGGATTTTCGCCGCATCGGCATCGTCATGCTGGCGGTGCAGGGCGTGGCGACCTCCATCGACGCGCTTTCGGTTGGCTTTACCATTGCGGATCGCGGCCCGATCGAGGCGCTGATCACGGCTGTGCTGATCGCCGCCGTCACCTTTGTCATCTGCCTTGGCGGAATTCTCATCGGCCGCAAGGTGGGCACGTGTCTTGCCGGACGTGCGGGCATCTTTGGCGGCATCATTCTGATCTTTATTGGTCTTGAGATCTTCATTACCTCCTTCCTCTGAGAAGGACGAAAAACGCACCGCGTCTGTCCGTTTGGATCGACGCGGTGCATTTTTTTTGCGGTTGGGAGGGTCATAGCCCCTTCTTTTGCTTCAGTCGCTCCACGAGCAGCATCAGGGGAGGGAGAAGCAGAAGCTGGAGGAGAATGCCGGGAATGGCGTCCAGGAATGCGCCCGCGAGGAACATCTCCCAGGTGAAGGGCTTATCCTGCAGGCCGAGCAAAAGGACCTTGGCAACGCCCCACACGGCGCGGCCGAGGAGCATGGCGATGCCGAGCGAGCAATAGGTGTAGCCCAGCCGTTTGGGAAAGACGCGGGTATAAAGCGGCCCCACGACAAGGCCGTAGGCGGCAAGCTCGGCCGCCATCCACACGGCGTTGGGGTAGATGGGGGGCATGCTAAAGAGCAGGGAGCGCAAGAAGGGAAGCACCAGTCCTACGGAAAGACCGTAGAGCGGGCCGCAGAGCAGTCCGCAAAGCAGGACGGCGAAATGCATGGGGAGGAGGCTGTCGCCGATCTCCTTGACCTGCGCGGTCAGGAGAGGAAGCACGAGCCCAAGCGCCAGGCAGAGTGCGGCGAGGGTAAGCTGCAGCGTTTTTTGACGGATGCGGTGTCGGCTCACGGTGGGGCCCTCCTTCCTTGACGGTTTTTTTATAGTATAGCAGAAAAACCCACCGCCGTCAAGAGGAAAGTGAGGCAGGAATGAAAAAGCCGAGCCGTTGGCGTACCTGCGATAAAGCAGACGCGCCAAACTTTTATTCCCAACTCAATTTTGAGTTTATAACTCTTCAATTATTGAGAGATGGACAAATCGTCAAAAACTTGGTATAATATAATCACAGACCGGTCAAGTAATATATTTAGGAGAATGCACATGACATTTGGACAAACGATTAAAGCGCTTCGTAAAGAAGGCAATATGACACAAGAAAATCTTGCAGAACTTCTTTCTATTTCTCCGCAGGCGGTCAGCCGTTGGGAAACAGATGTTGCTATGCCTGACATTTCTTTATTACCGCCGCTTGCCAATTTATTTAACGTAACCACCGATTATCTGCTTGGAATGGAAACCTACCAAAAGGATTTGAGAAAAGCGGAGTTTGACGAAGCATTCCACAAATATTGGGAACACGACGACAAAGAAAAGAATTATCAAATCGCCATGCGTGCGGTTGCTGAATATCCGGGAAATATGGAATATGTGGAATGGTTGGCATCGGCAGAATATTATGTTGCTATACCGACCGTGGATAATAGTGAATATACTCGTTTGCTTGAAAGTTCAGCGAAACATTATAAATTGGTTTTGGATAACACAAAGGATTCAAAATTATATTCCAAAGCATTGTTCGGAATCGTTCTTGCACTTAGCTGTAATCAAAAAAAGGACGAAGCCAAGCAATATGCTATGTTAGAAGAGAATGAGGAGAAAAGGGATGAACTGCTTTGTTGGTGCTTGGATGGTGAAGAAAGGAAAAAGCATTGTCAACACCTTACAAATACAAAGTTAAATAGCTTTCTCTTCCAACTAAAATTCGGTCAAGACTCAATAGAAGTGTATGACGCCGTTGAAAAAATACTGGATATTATGTTTCCGGACGGTAATTTTCAGTATTATCACAATACTTTGCAATACAATTCTATCAGCAAAGCTTTTTGC
>JAFNVK010000051.1 GCA_017379815.1 Clostridia bacterium | reverse complement strand
CCCCGCAAGGCTTGAGCAAACGGTACAAAGATCCGAGCGGTACATTTCCGCCGGCGTGCGCCGCGCGTTCGCCGGAAAGGCCGAGGTCGGCGTGGCGGGAGCCAGGATCAGATCATAGGAGGAAAGGATCTCCTCCATCGCCTTCTTGACCGAAAGCCGCACACGTCTTGCACGGTCGTACAGAGCCTCACGGTTGTCTCCCGTCAGGACGTAGGTACCGAAAAGGATCCTGCGCTTGACCTCACTTCCAAGCCCCTCGCCGCGGCTTTGGGCGTACAGACGCTCAGGCGTTTCGGCGGCGCGGGAAAGACCGTAGCGTACCCCGTCGTAGCGTCCAAGCTCGCTCGCGGCCTCAGCCGACGTCAGCACGCTATAGGCCGCCAGGGCCATGGAGGGCGCGGGAAGCGTGACCTCCCCGATCTCCACGCCGCTCGCACGGAGGTGCGAAACGGCCGAGAGCAGGCGGTCGCGGATCTCTTGCGAAACCATTCCCTCCTCTAAAAAATCACTCACCACCGCCACGCGGAGCGGACGGTCGGGAATGGGAGACGGGGGGACGTCAAGCGTGGTCATGTCCTTTTCATCCCGTCCGGCAAGTGCCGACAGTACGGTCTCTCCGTCCTCGGCAGAGCGTGAAAACACGCCCACGCAATCCAGAGAGGAGGCCAAAGCGATCACGCCGTAGCGCGAGATCAAGCCGTACGTGGGCTTGAGGCCCAGTACGCCGCAAAAGGCGGCGGGCTGACGGATCGAGCCGCCCGTATCCGTGCCGAGCGAAAAGACGCATTCCCCTGCCGCAACGGCGGCGGCAGAGCCTCCCGAGGAGCCTCCCGCCACGCGATCCTCGCCGTAGGGGTTACGCGTCCGCCCAAGCGCGGAATGCTCGGTGGAGCTTCCCATGGCAAACTCGTCCAGATTCAATTTTCCAAGCAGCACCGCCCCTGCCCGACGCAAGCGGCAAACGGCCTCCGCATCGTACGGAGGACGATAGCTCTCCAGCATGCGCGAGGCGCAGGTGGTGCGCAGATTTTTCGTACAGAAATTATCCTTAACGGCGTAGGGGATGCCGTCAAGAGGGCCGAGGCACTCTCCCCTGCGGCGGCGCTCGTCCGAGGCGCGGGCTTCAAGGAGTGCCCCCTCGGCATCCACCGTCAGATATGCGCCGATCCGCCCTTCGCAGACCTCGATCCTCTGCAAAAAGGCGCGGGTAAGCTGCTCGGAGGTATATTCGCCGCTCGAAAAAGCGGCAGCGTGCTCGCGAATGGAGCGAAAAAGAAGCTTTTCCATGCTCATTCCTCCACCGTCCGCGGAACGCGGAAAAAGCCATCCTTGGCGTCGGGTGCCCCACGCAGAAGCAGATCGCGGGGGAATCCTTCTTTGGTAAGGTCCTCGCGAAGCTCCGCAAGCGTTGCCTCACGGATGCCGCGATAGGGCTTTTGCGATACGTCCGCCTCACGCAGATGCGAGGCCAGACCGATCATCCCGCGCAGGGCGGCAAGATACTCCTCGACCTCCTCCTCGGAGAGCGCGATGCGGCAAGCCTCGGCAAGCGCCAGAAGCTCATCGCGCGAAAAGTTAAGCTGTTCTTCCATCATCTGTTTCAGCCTTCCGGAAATCCGCCACACGGCGGTTTTTACAAAACCGAGAGAGTACGTCCCCCGGAAATTCTTTTTTACAGAGCCGGAGAATACGTCCCTCGGCGATTCTTTTTTACAAAGCCGAGAGAGTGCCTCTCTCGGCGATTTTGCGCGACAGAGGCAGGCGCATTCCCTGCCCCATCGGCGTGCGTGCGGCAATTATTTGCCCACGCAGAAATGCGAGAAGATCTCGCTGACGATATCCTCGGAGATCGCGCGTCCGTCAAGCTCGGAGAGCGCAGACATGGCAAGCTCCGCATCGGTGCAGCAAAGCTCCACAGGAAGTCCCTCGCGCATAGCGGAAATGGCCCGACGGATCGCCTCAAGTGCCGAGAGCGCCGAGGAATACTGCCGCGCGTTGGCCAGAACGGCGTCCCGACCCACGTCCAGGTCTCCGTCGGTAAAGAGCGCCTCCACCTTGGCGGCAAGCGCGTCCATGCCCTCGCCCGTCTTGGCGGAAACGGACACCGTATGTGCAAAATGCGCTCCGTAAAAGGGGTCGGTGCACTCTCCGCGATCCGCCTTGTTCAGCACGGCGATCACGGTGGCGGAAAGCCCCTCAAGCTCGCGCACGAGGGCAAGATCCTCCTCGGTGACCGATCTTGCACCGTCAAAAACGGCAAGCACAAGCTCGGCGTTGGCAAGAACGGTGCGAGCGCGCTCGATGCCGATCTGCTCCACGGTGTTTTCGGTGTCGTGCAGACCCGCCGTGTCCGAAAGGCGAAGCGTGACGCGCCCCATCGGAACGGTCTCGGTCAGAATATCCCGCGTGGTTCCCTCCACGTCGGTCACGATTGCGGCCTCACGGCCGAGAATGCGGTTATAAAGCGAGCTTTTGCCAACGTTTGGTCTGCCGCAGATGACCGTGGGAATGCCCTCGGCAATGGCGTGACCCGTCCGATAGGTGCGAACGAGCGCCTCGATGCGCTCTTGACAATGGAGGAAGGCCTCCTCCATCTCCTCGCGGCTCATCTCGCCCAGATCCTCGTCCGGATAGTCGATCCCGGCATATATGCTTGCCAGGATCCTGCGGATCGATGCATAGATCTCCTGCGAGGCCGCCTCGACCTTGCCGTGCATACCTGCGTGCGCCAGCGAAAGCTGCTCACGCGTCCGCGCCTCGAGAAGCGAGCCGAGCGCCTCCGCGGAGGAAAGCCCCAGCTTGCCGTTGAGGAATGCACGCCGTGTAAATTCGCCCGCCTCGGCAGGACGTGCGCCTGCACAAAAGAGCGCAGAAAGCACGGTCTCGGTCAGCAGAATGCCGCCGTGACAGCAGATCTCCACCGTATCCTCCCCCGTAAAGGAGGCAGGAGCGCGGAAAACGGTGACGATCCCATCGTCCACCGAGTGCCATTCGCCCCGCTCGTCGGGGGCAAGGATCCGGCCGTAGGTTGCCCGTCTGGCCTCAAGTGCCGCAAGCCTCTCGCCGCCGGCCGGCAAAAAGACCGTTTCGCAGAGGGCGACGGCCTCCGGGCCCGAAACGCGCAAAAGCGCCACTCCCCCTTTACCGTAAGGGGTACTGACGGCGGCTATGGTATCTCCGATCATTCTCGATCACTCCTTCCTCGATGAACGCACAAATGGCGGGGGCAGCTCCTCTTGAGCCTCCCCCGCCGGCTTGGTTTACGCCTCTTCCTCGGCGGTGTCGTCCAGGAACATCACGATCCGACGGTTGTTCTCGGATCCGATGGAATTGGTGGACACACCTGCAATGCCCTGCACCTCGGAATGAATGATGCGTCTTTCATAAGGATTCATCGGCTCAAGCATAACACTCTTCTTGCCCTTGACCACCTTTGCGGCCATGCGTCTGGCCAGTGCGCGAAGTGCCTCCTCGCGCTTTGCGCGATAGCCCTCCACGTCGAGGGTGATCTTGACGTACTCTCTCTTCTCGCCCTTGACCTTCTTGTTTGCGGCCAGGTTTGCCAGATACTGCAGAGAGTCCAGCGTCTCACCGTGGTGACCGATCAGAAGGCCTGCGCCCTCGCCGTCCACCGTGATCAGCGTGTCGTCGTTGTTGCCCTTCTTCATCTCCACGGTCAGGTCCTTCAGCTCCATGTCTGCCACGACCTTGCGGATGAACTCCAGCGCGATGTCCGCGCCCTTGACGGTATAGGTTGCCGACACCTTGGCGTCAGCGGCACCCAGGCCGAAAAATCCCTTTTTGCCCTCCTCAAGGACGGCAAACTCAATCTCCTCAATGGCAACGCCAAGCTCGGCAGCTGCCATTTCCTTTGCTTCCTCCACGGTCTTTGCCGTGACGATCAGTTCCTTTTTCACGATCTTTATACTCCGTTATTTCAATAAAATTATAGGGTCAGTTTTTGTCGGCCTGATCGGCCTCATCGGTATCATCGGCATCCTTCGCGTCCTCAGCCTTGCGGTCCTGCTTGAGCGTCGCGCCGCCAAAGAGAGAGGATTTCTTTGCCTCTTGCTCCTCGCGCTCGCGTGCCTCAATAGCCGCCTTACGGGCCAATGCGCGCTCACGGGTGTCCTCGTAGTCCTCGTCGTCGATGTGGTGCAAGGAACGCACAGAGCCTGCGCGCTCGGACTTCTTCACCACGGTCCTCTTGCCCGCCATCTCCTTGGCCGCCTGCTTGTAATCCTCCTCGGTGAAGGTGGGCAGGGGCATGATGCGGGAAATGATAAACTGCTTTCCAAGACCGACCAGGCTTCGGAACATCCAGTACACGCCGACAAGGGCGGGCACCATGAAGGTAAAGAAGGTGGACATCATGGGCATAGTCACGTCCATCATGGTATTGGAGCAGGCCACCTGCTTGGCGTCCACGCCCTCGTTTGCCACGGGCTGTGCCATGAACTTGCGATTGAGCTTGGAGGTCAGGAAATAGGTGACGAAGGTAAGCACGGGAACCAGAAGCAGAAGCAGGTTGCCCGAGAAGCTGGGAGCAAGACCAAAGTTGATGCCGCCGATGGAGAAGCTCGGGATCTTGCCCGAGATGCCCGACAGAGCGGTAAAGACCTCCTCGCTGTTCTCAAAGAAGCGGAAGCTCGAAACGCTCTCGAAGGCGGCAACGCCTGCGGACTTCAGCTCGGAGAGGAGCAGGATACTGCCATTGGTGTTGCCAAAGACGCATCCGAGACCGCCTGCGGCACGGGAGGCCGTGGCAAAGGTGGTCAGTGCCTGCGACATACCCGCCGTCTGTCCCATCACGTAATGCAGAGGGTCGATGATGATGGAATAGAGCGCCATGATGATGGGAAGCTGGATCAGAAGAGGCAGACAGCCGCTGTAGGGGCTGAAGTTCTCGCGCTGATAAAGCTCCTGGATCTCCTGCTGCATCTTCTGCATGGTGGGCTGATCGTTGCGGCCCTTGTACTTGTTTTTGATGGCCATCTCCTTGGGGCGAAGCTTGGCCTGGCGGATCGAGTTCTTCTGCTGCTTGATGGCAAAGGGAAGCATCAGGATCTCGATGATGATCGCAAAGAGACAGATACCGCCAAGATAGCTGCCAAAGCAGAGGGTGTTGGTGAGCCAACGCAGAGCAACGCCGATGCCCGAGAGGATCTTGTCCATAAAGCCGGCAGACGAATCAACGTCCACCTTGGTGCGGAAAGCGTCGATCAGAACGTCGAGATCCGCCTTGTTCAACGCCGTGAAATCAACGGCAGTCTTCTCGTCGGCCAGATCGTTTGCCTTGGTGATGACCTTCACGGCGGCAGCAACGTCTGCGCGGTCGCCGCGGTCGCGCTCTGCGCGCTCCTCGGCGGTCTCGTTGATCTTGGTGTCGTCAAAGCCCTCGGCCAGCATATCGTATCCGCGCCATGCAGCCACGAGCATCTCGCGGTTGTCGAAGGTCTCCGGATCAAAGGTGGCGACCAGAAGATCGGCCAGAGACTTGAGCTGCGTGCCCTTGAGTGCGTGCTGATCCTGGTTCTCCGCCACCGAGAGGAAGGTGTCTCCGTCGTAGGAGAGCGTCACCTTCGGCGCATTGTTGGGTGCGCAGGAGGCAAAGCAGGCCAGAAGCAGAAGCGCAAGGACGGCAAGCAAGCCGACACGGCCGATTCTTTTTCTTGTACTTGTTTTCATGTTCATGTGATTTGCCGCAAAGCCGCGGCAAAAGCTCCCTTTCGATTTTTTTGTGGGAAACGGTGCGCCGTCGTAAAAATTTGCCGCACGGCGCTGCGGCAGTCGTCATTGTTGCACCTCGTCGGGAAGGACGTCCCCTTCCTCCTCACGCCTCTCGAGGTGATACTCCTCGGGATAAAAATACTTGGTGATCGGCTTGCCGACCGAGCGTCGGTTGCGCAATCCCGTTTCGGGAACGGGATCCCATCCGCAGGGGCCAAAGGGCTGGCACCGCAGGATGCGCATGACAGTGAGGATCGTGCCGACGATCGCCCCTCGCTTCTGGAGTGCCTGAATGGCGTAGGCAGAGCAGGTCGGCGTAAAGCGGCAGGTCGGTTGCTTTTTGAGGGGGGAAAGATACTTTTGGTAAAACCGAACGGCCAGAATGAGCAGCCTTTTCATGTGGCGGCTCCATCCGTCTCCGCGTTTTTCTGCGAGAGCATCTCAAGGCGGGAAAAGCCGCGGCGAAGCTCGCGCGCAATATCGGTGGACTTGGCCGAGAGGATCCCGTCACGCGGGCTGATCACGATCAGAAAGCCGGTTTTCAGCTCAGGCTCAACGGCGCGGTAGCCTGCACGCAGAATGCGCTTTGCGCGGCTGCGCTGCACCGCTCCTCCGACCCGCTTGGTCACCGAAAGACCCACGCGGTTGTAGTATTTCTTTTCGGGGTTCTCCTTCATCAGTCGCTTGGCCGCCCAGTCCCGAAGGACGAAGACGGAAAGATACCGCCCCGAATAGCGCTTCCCCTTTTGGAAGGTCTTGTTATACAGGTGATGTTCCTTGATGGTTGTGTATTTCATACTTCCGTCCCCATTGGTTCGCTTGCGTGCTTCGTCATGCTTCCGTTGATGGTATAGCTTCTTGTCTGTTTTGGAAAAAAATGATTTTGGATTTTCTCACTTCAAATAAAAACGCCGACAGCGAGGTGCGGGAAAACGCGTCTTCGGCAGTCGGTGTTTTTATGTGGGAAGTCCGACACAAAGCACTTGGCCTTGGTCAAAAATCAGATCAATAGGTCAGTCTCTTTCTGCCCTTTGCACGTCTTCTCTTGAGTACGTTTCTGCCGTCGGCAGTTCTCATTCTCTTTCTGAATCCATGCTCCTTCTTTCTCTGACGCTTCTTCGGCTGATAAGTTCTGAGCATCGTATGCACCTCCTTTATAATGAATCGGAAGCGTTCCTTTCGGCAAGGAAACACGCTTTTACACAATGACAGGTTACATTATAACCGATTTTCTTCCGTTTGTCAAGCCTTTTTGCAGATTTTTCATGATTTTATTTCCAAAGAAGCAGGATTTTTTGCAGAACGGTTGACGAAAGCCCGGAGAAATGCTATAATAAAGCTATCCTAAGCGCATTTTTTCGGAAAGGAGGCTCTCTGCCATGCTCTTACTCAAGGAAGCGGATTTCCGCAAGGAGATCAAGACTGCCCCCCGTGCAGGCTACGTCTTTGTCGGCGAGGAGGACTACCTCAAGGGCTTTGCCCTTCGCGCGGCCGAGGAGGCCTTTTGTCCCGACAGCGCGCTCTCGATCTTCAACGTTCTGCGTATCGACGGCCTCGACCTCTCCCCCCAGAGCCTGCTTGACGCGCTGACCCCTCTGCCCATGATGTGCGAGCGAAAGCTCGTGCTGGTGACGGGCTTCCACTTTCAGGGACTTCATCCCGAGGAGATCGACGCCCTGTTTGAGGCGCTCGAAATGCTCCCCGAATTTGATTACAACACCCTGATCTTCAGTCTTTCCGCCGCCTTTGATCCGGGAAATTTGCCCAAAAAGGCCTCTCCCCTGCTCCAGCGGCTAATCGACCACGGCCTTACCCCCGTCTGGTTCGACCGCATCACCGGAGTGAAGCTGACCGCCTGGGTGCAAAAGCATTTTCTGCACCACGGCATCGAGGCCTCTCCCGCCTTTTGCACCGACATGATCGAATACTGCGGCCATAGTATGTTCATTCTGGCAAGCGAGATCGACAAGCTGAGCTTTTACCTTCTGGCGCACGGCAAGCACGTTCCCGATGGGGAGAGCATGCTCCGCGTCTGCACGCCTGCCAACGAATACGACGCCTTCTCCTTTGCCAACGCCCTGATCGCCGGGGAGGCAGACAAGGCGCTGACCATTCTCGACGATTACCGCTTCCGCCGTGTTGATCCTCTGATGATCCTCGGTGAGGTGACGCGCGTGATCAGCGAGATGCTCGTGGTGCAGGCCATGATGGCCGAGGGCGCCTCCACGCCGGAGATCGCCTCCGCCTTCAAGCCCCCCATGCACGAGTTCCGCATCGGCATCTACCAGAAGGGTCTGCGCAAGACGAGCGAAAAGCGCGTGCGCCGCGCTCTTGACGCCTGCGTTGCGGCCGACGCCTCGCTCAAGCGCTCGCTCGGCAACAAGGACTACGGCCCGCTCGAGCGCCTCATCTGCACCATCTGACGCAACGGGCGAGCAGAAGCAGCCCAAAAAGCATACAAAACCGCACCCCCGTATACGCAAAAAGGACGGACGTCCGCTGCAAAGCGCAGCAGACGTCCGTTTTTTCTTTGGGTTCAGCTTCCCACGATTCGCTCGCCCGAGAGGATCATGTCAAGCATCTTTTCCAGGTTTT
>JAFNVK010000050.1 GCA_017379815.1 Clostridia bacterium | reverse complement strand
TAAGCGGGAGAGGCAGAAACTCGAGTCTGTATTGCACAAACGGTGAGCGAAAACTCCCCTTTGCCGCACGAAAAAAGGAAGCGCGTTGTTCGCACTTCCTTCCGAGGGTAGCAATCCCTTTTGTTTGGGGAGTTTTGGGGGAGCTCGAGGGGTCTTTTTCAAAAGACCCCTCGAAAAACCCGCGCCCACTCTCCTTTACCCCTCACAGAACCCCCGTCCTCAAGGAGAGGGCGGGGGTGAAAAGCTTATTCCTCGACGTGGCCGTAGGCGTCGCGCGAGCGGAAGAGGAGCGAGATGCACCAGACGCCCGCAAGACCCACAACCGTGAAAATGATGCGGCTGAGAAGCGACGAGGGCCCTCCGCAGATCCAGCTGACAAGATCAAATTGAAACAGCCCGATGCTGCCCCAGTTGAGCGCTCCGACGACCGTGAGGAGCAGTGCGATTCGATCAATGATCATAGGGATTTACCTTTTTTCCTTTCGGCGTAATTTTGGCGAATGAAAGCCATAACCTTCCCACCGCTTTTAGTATGCGCGCCTCCTTCACGCAATATGGCAAACAACTTTTGCCGAGAGAGGAATAAAATTCCGCACACGGGGGATCATTTTGAGAAAAGCTCTTGACTTTTGCCAAAAGCTCCTATATAATGGGAATGATCCTTTGGCAGAGCCAAGGATCGGAAGAGTAAAAGCATGAGCGTTGGAGAGATCCGCAGTGCCGCTCGGACGGGGAGTTGCCGAGAGGACGAAAGAAGCCGCACGAGGCTTCGCGGTTCATGCTTTGCATCCCGCTTCATACGGCCGAATAAGAACGGTGCTATGCCCGCATCCTCCTCTTTTCTCTGCCATATGGGTGGAAAGAGGAGGTATTTTTTGATGAAGAATCCGATTTTCGCACGCGCAAAAATTTATCGCATCGCCCTGGACGCCATGTTTTTGGCCATTTTTGTGGTTTTGAGCCTGGTGCCGTCGGAGCTTTCCTGGGCCTCGCTCGCCGCGTTGCTTTGCGCCTTTCTCGTGGGTCCCGTTGACGTGCTGGTCGTGGTGCTTTGCGGCTCCTTCGTTGAGCAGATGACCTACGGATTGAGCTTTGCCAGCGTGATCTGGATGCTGCCCTGGCTCGTCTTCGGCCTTGTTGCAGGCCTTGGCGCTTACCTCGTTCGCCGCAACCCCAAGCCCTGGAAGATGATCCCCGTGATCGTCCTTTCCGAGCTTTTGCTCAACGTGGCAAACACCCTGGCGCTGCTCTATTTCGGCTACGCCGTGATCGATTTTCAGGCAGGTCCCCTCGTGGTGATCGGCGCGTTCCTTGCGCGTATGCCCCACGCCGTGGTCCGCGCCCTGCTCTCCTCGGTGGCCATGCCGCTTTTGCTGCCGCCCCTGAAAAAGCAGCTGGATAAGTTATCTCATTAAACTTTGGGAAAAAGCAGCTGGATAAGTTATCTCATTAAGGTTTTGTAAAAAAGCAGCTCGATAAGTTAGCTCATTAAGGTTTTGTAAAAAAGCAGCTCGATAAGTTAGTTCATTAAGGTTTTGTAAAAAAGCAGCTCGATATGTTATCTCATTCAGGTTTTGTAAAAAAACCGATCGACGCAGGAAGGCATACTGCGTCTGCCGTGGAAGAAAAGGAGGAAAGCCCGATGCAAGAGGAAGCGCGGATCGTCAACCGCATTCACGAGGCGGGAATGTTTGGCAATTCCCCGAACCCCGAGCGCATTCGCACGCTGCTTTCCCGCCTGGGAGAGCCGCAGAAGGGGCTTCGCTATATCCACGTGGCGGGAACGAACGGCAAGGGCAGCGTTTGCGCCATGCTTGACGCCATCCTCCGCCGCGCAGGTCTTTGCACGGGTCTGTTCACCTCCCCCTATATCCGCCGCTTTGAGGAACGCATCCGCGTGGACGGCGAGTGCATTCCCGAAGGGGAGCTTGCCGAGATCGGCGAGCGCGTGCTTGCCGTGGCCGATCAGATGGAGGACAAGCCCACCGAGTTTGAGCTGGTCACCGCCATCGGCTTTTGCTATTTTCAACGAAGAAAGACCGACGCCGTCATCCTTGAGGTGGGACTTGGCGGCCGTCTTGACCCCACCAACGTGATCGAGGAATCCCTCCTCTCGGTGATCACGGGCATTGACCTGGACCACACCGCGCTCCTTGGCAGCACCGTTGCGGAGATCGCGCGAGAGAAGGCGGGCATTCTCAAGTCGGGCTGTCCCTGCCTCTTTGGCGGCGCGTCCGACGAGGCCGAGGGGATCATTCGCAAGACCGCACGCGAGAAGGGCTCCCCCTTTTTTGCGGTGGATCGCTCCTCGCTTTGCGTAAAGGAGCTCTCTCTTTCGGGCACGCGCCTTTCCTTTGGCGCGTGGGAGGACGTAACGCTCCCCCTGCTCGGCCAATACCAGACGGCAAACGCCGCCACCGTCCTCTCGGCGGTGGAGATTTTGCGAGGACGGGGGTTAAGTCTTCCCGACGAGGCCGTGCGAGAGGGGCTTGCCTCGGTTCGCTGGCCCGCGCGCTTTGAGATCCTCATGCAAACGCCCTGCGTCATCTTTGACGGCGGACACAACCCCGAGGGCGTGCGCGAGGCGGTGCGCAGTATGCAGACCTATTTTCCGGGGCTTCGGGTGAACGTTCTTTCCGCCGTGATGCAGGACAAGGATTTTTGCACTATGGCCGACCTGCTTTCCCCCATCGCCAAAACGGTGTATACCGTCTCGGGCGGAATGCCCCGCTCGCTCTCGCCTGAGCATTGGGCCGAGTGCTTTACGGCACGCGGCGTCAAGGCGCTCGCCTGCCCCGTGCTTGAAGAGGGCATCCGACGCGCCATTCGCGCGTCACGCGAGGAAAGCCTTCCCCTGCTCTGCCTCGGCTCACTTTACCTTTACCGCGCCGTGGCCGAGATCACGGAGGAGCAATAAACACGTTATCCCGGCAGGCGCCGCCGTAAGCGCGCAAACGTGAGTTCGTAACCATCCTCACGCAAAACAAAACTAAGGAGAACAAACCAAATGAACAACACACGCACAAAAAGACGCATCCTCTATCTTTGTCAAGCAGGCCTTATTGCCGCGCTCTACGTGGTTTTGACGATGGCCGTCGGCGCGATTGGGCTTTCGGGCGGAGCGATCCAGCTCCGCGTTTCGGAGGCGCTCTGCGTTCTCGTGGCCTTTATGCCTGCGGCGATCCCGGGTCTTACGGTGGGGTGCCTTGTGGCAAACCTTGCCACGGCCTGCCTTTGGCAGGACGTGCTCTTCGGTACGCTGGCCACGCTGATCGGTGCCCTTGGCGGACGGCTTTTGCGCAAGCACGCCTATCTCGTTCCGCTGCCCACGGTGCTGGCCAACACGGTGATCGTTCCGCTCGTTCTGGCCTACGCCTACCACGCCCCCGAGGGACTTGGCTTTTTGGTGCTGACGGTAGGCGCGGGGGAGATCCTCTCGGCCTACGTTTTGGGGCTTGCCCTGCTCTTTGCCCTGCGCCGACACGGCCGCCGCCTGTTTGGCGAGTGGTAAGGCGGAGGGAAAAGAAAGAAGCACAACGCTTTGCGTTGGGACACCTCATCCGTCACCCTACGGGTGCCACCTTCTCCCACTGGAGAAGGCTACCAAAATTTCCGCTAACGGCAATAGATTTCTAAAGCGTGCCACTCGCTTATGCGGCTACGCACAAAGGTAAAGCGGCGCACAAACCAAAGCCTTCTCCTGCGGGAGAAGGGGGACCGCGACAGCGGTGGATGAGGAGTCACCACTATTCGCAGACACCCCGTAGGGCGAGGCTTCGAAGAAGTCCACGAGCGATCGGGGCAGAGACCAAAATCTGTATTGCAGTAACGGTGCGCGAAAACTCCCCTT
>JAFNVK010000049.1 GCA_017379815.1 Clostridia bacterium | reverse complement strand
CGGAAGCAAAGCTCGGCGCGTCGGCGCGCCACCTCACGGCGGATCGCCTTTTTGCGCGCACCCTTGGAGAGATGGGCGTATTCGGGGAGTGCAGACCACTCCCCGTACATCTCCTCCGCCTTGGCGTTAATATCATATCCGTCCAGCAAGACGCGACCGGAGGTAGGCTCGGCAAGGCCGTTGAGCAGCTGCATCATCGTGGATTTTCCCGATCCGGTGTGACCGATGATGCCCGTGACGCATCCTGCGCGAATGGAAAGCGAAACGTTATCCAGCGCGATCTGCTCAAAGGGCAAGCCCTTATTATAAACGTAGCTGACGTTCTCCAAACGGATCTTATCCATTCTGCTCTCCTCCCTTCTCCGCACGTCTCTTGAGAGCCGCGGCGATCAGATCGGCACAGGACTCGGCAGAGGAAATGCGCTCTCCGGGAATCTCGACCCCTGCTTCGCGCAAGCGAAAGAGCAGCTCGGTGCATTGCGGAACCTCAAGGCCGACCTCGTGAAGGATCGCACGCTGTGCGAACACCTCGTCGGGGGATCCGTCGGCCAGAAGTGTTCCGTCATTGATGACGATCACGCGGTCTGCCTCGGCGGCCTCGTTCATGTAGTGCGTAATATTCAGTATGGTGATGCCAAACTCCCGATTGAGCATGCGGAGCGTACGCAACACCTCGCGTCTGCCGCTCGGATCGAGCATGGCGGTGGCCTCGTCGAAGACGATGCACTTGGGCATCATGGCGAGGATCCCCGCGATCGCCACGCGCTGCTTCTGTCCGCCGGAGAGGCGGTGCGGCTCGTGCTGTGCGTAGGGGGTCATATCCAGAGCCTGCAGCGCCTCGTCCACACGGGTGCGCAGCTCGGGATGCGGAATGCCGAGGTTTTCAGGGCCGAAGGCCACGTCCTCCTCAACGATGGTGGCAACCAGCTGATTATCGGGGTTCTGGAAGACCATGCCAACGTTCCGGCGAAGCTGTAGCAGCTCTTCCTCACCGATATTCGGCGCAGTCAGATCCATTCCGGCAACGGTCAGCTTTCCCGCCGTAGGCTCAAGCAGGAGATTGAGAAGCTTGGCAAAGGTGGACTTTCCCGATCCGTTGTGCCCGAGGACGGCTAAGTATTCTCCTTTATAAACGTCCAGAGTGATCCCCTTAAGCGCCGGCTGTGCGTCCGGCCCCTCTGCATCGTAGGTAAAGCAGAGATCCTCTGCGTGAATGAACAGTTCAGGCAAGTGTTTGCTCCTTTCCACGGCGGACGCCGTGTTTTCATTATCGCTCAAAAACCCAGCGCGAGCTTGCTCCGCAGGGCAAAAATCCGCCCGTGGAGGAAACGCGAAGGCCAAGCTCTCCCGACTCGGTGACACCGCCAAAGCGGCGGCCGATCTTGAGATCCACCAGATAGTGCATAGTCATGGCGGAAAGCCCCGTAGTGTAGGAATTGAGCAGGAAGAAGAGCGGCTTGTCGGAAAGCAGCTTTGACGTCAGCTCCAAAAGCTCGTCAATGCTGTCCTCCAGCTTCCAGATCTCCCCGTTCGGGCCTCGACCGTAGGAGGGCGGATCCATGATGATGCCCTCGTAGGTGTGTCCGCGGCGGATCTCTCGCTCCACGAATTTCTTGCAATCGTCAACGATGTAGCGAATGGGAGCTCCGCCAAGGCCCGAAAGCGCGGCGTTCTCCTTTGCCTGCGCCACGATGCCCTTAGAGGCGTCCACGTGTACTACGGATGCACCTGCGGCCGCGGCGGCAAGCGTTGCGCCTCCCGTATAAGCAAAGAGGTTAAGCACGCGAATGGGGCGCTCCTCCTTGCGGATCAGCGAAGAAAACCAATCCCAGTTTGCCGCCTGCTCGGGGAAAAGGCCGGTGTGCTTGAAGCCCATAGGACGCAGCAAAAAACCAAGCTCGCCGTAGCGAATGGTCCAGGACTCGGGCAGCTGATTCTTGACCCAGGCGCCGCCTCCCGTGGAGGAACGGCGGTAGATACCGTCGGCGCGCTTCCAGAGCGGATGCTTGCCGGCTCCCTTCCAGATGATCTGCGGATCGGGACGGATCAGGATCAGATCGCCCCAACGCTCCAGGCGCTCGCCGTCCGAGGCGTCAAGCAGCTCATAGTCCTTCCAATTTTCAGAATACCACATCGATTTTTATCCTTCCGTATCTGTCATTTGTTAAAATAGTCAGCCAGGCGTGAGCCACCGCAATGGGCGTGGCAGATGGCGATCGCCAAAGCGTCCGCCGTGTCGTCAGGCTTTGGTGGCTTTTCCAGCCCCAGGATACGCGTGACCATAGCGATCACCTGGCGCTTGTCCGCACGGCCGTAGCCGACGACGGCCTGCTTGACCTGCGGCGGCGTATATTCCTGAACGGGAACGCCTCCAAGCTCGGCGGAAAGCAGGATCACTCCTCTTGCCTCGGCAACGCGGATACCCGTGGTGATGTTGTTGGTGAAGAAAAGCTCCTCAACCGCAACGGCCTCCGGGCGGTAGGTGGAGATCAACTCATTCATTCCCTCGAAGATAGCCTTCAGGCGCTCCTCGGTACGCATTCCCGCAGGAGTCTGTATCGATCCATAGGCTACCGTGCGAAAGCGTGTGTTGCGATATTCGATCACACCCCAACCAACGATGGCAAGACCCGGATCTATGCCGAGAATGATCACGTACTCTCCCCCCTTCTTCCTTTCGTCGCCCGTGAAAGCGACCCGATAATATTCCACATTAAATTATACCACGAATATCCGCAGAAGTCAAACAGTTCTTTGCATTTTTCAAAAAATCCGTTCAAAAATACAGATTTGAGGTTTACATACGGTTTTTTTTATGCTATAATTATATAACAATTTATAAATTTGTGTATCGCAGCAAGAATATACCGCAAAAAAACGGAGGCAGACATGCAAATCGTCCCACTCTATGCCGATAGCCGCTTACAACTGAAAAAGCCTCACCCCTGCGGAAGCGACGTCTTTCGCGTTTTGCGCGTGGGAAGCGACGTGCGGATCCGCTGTGAGGGCTGCGGACGGGATATGACGCTTGATCGGCTTCGCCTCGAGCGCTCCGTGAAAAAGATTTTAAGCACACCGTCGGACGCTCCCGACAGGAAAGGAACGACCCCATCATGATCTTGGAAGGATTGAAGAAAGCTTGGCATAAGGGAAAAGAGATCTGGAAGAAGCTCTGGGCACCCGTCCCACGCTACCTCCTTCTCTGCATGGCGATCCCCGCCGTTTTGATGTATTTTATTTATTTGGCCAAGGGGATCCATCCCTTTGGCGACTCCTGCGTGCTGGTTCTGGATCTCAACGGACAGTACGTCTGGTTCTTTGAGGCACTGCGCAACTTCGTCAGAGGAGATGCGAGCCTGCTCTATTCCTTCTCCCGCTCGCTCGGCGGCGAATTTTTGGGCATGTACGCCTACTATCTTGCCTCGCCCCTCTCCTATCTGCTCGCCCTCTTTCCGCGCGATCGGATGCTTGAGGGATTGCTCTTTCTCTTCCTGTTGAAGACCGCCGTCTGCGGAGGAACCTTTGGCTACTATATGCACAAGACGCTGAAGAAGCCAAAGCCTGAGGCCACCATCATCTTCTCGGTCCTCTACGCGCTCTCTGCCTACGCCGTCGTTCAGCAGCACAATACCATGTGGATCGATGCGCTGATGTGGCTGCCGCTGATCACGCTGGGAATCGAGGAGCTGATCAAATACGGCCGCTTCAAGCGCTACACGATCTTCCTCGCCCTGACGCTGATCAGTAACTTCTATATCGGCTACATGGTCTGCATCTACTGCCCGCTTTACTTCTTTGCCTACTATATCGGCCACGGCGGCTACGATCGGGAAAACAATCCGCTGTGCGAGAACCGCCATTTTCCCAAGACGCTTTTGCGCATGGCGTTCTACTCGGTCATTGCCGTCGGCATTGCGGCGATCATTCTCCTTGGCGCATATTACTCTCTCAACTTTGGCAAAACGACCTTCTCCAATCCAAAATGGGAGTGGGACGTAAAAATGGAGCTGAAGGATCTTTTCTATAAGTTCCTTCCCGGCTCATACGACACCGTTCGTCCGGCAGGGCTCCCCTTCGTCTATTGCGGCGTGCTGACCCTTCTGCTCGTTCCGGCGTATTTCTTCTCGCGCAAATACCCCGTCCGTCAGAGGATCGTTTCGGCCGTGTTCATCCTCATCTTTCTGGTCAGCTTTCTTCTGACCGTCCCGGATCTGCTCTGGCACGGCTTCCAAAAACCCAACTGGCTCAATTACCGCTACAGCTTTATGCTCTGCTTCTACCTCTGCGTTCTGGCCTGTCGTGCGCTCTCCGACCCCGAAAAGCTCCCCTTGCCGGCAACCTTTGGCATGGGCGGACTTCTTCTGGTCTTTGCCCTTTCGCTTCGCGGACACACCTCAGGGGAATACGTGAGCGTGGACGGACTCACCTGCATTCTGACCACAGTAATCGCCGTTCTCATCTATCTCACCGTCCTCTTTTTCCTTCGCGTAAACAAAAAGCCGCAGCTCATGGCGAGCATTCTGGTGGCGGTAACGATCGTCGAAGCCTTCCTTTGCGGGCTCTGGAACATAAACGACCTGGATAAGGACGTCAGCTTTACCCGATACAGCTACTACAACGGCTTTTTGGACAAGACCCGTCCTATCGTGGAGCAGGTGCAGGAGGCAGACTCCTCCTTCTACCGCATGGAAAAGACCTTCTTCCGCAAATTTAACGACAACATGGCCTTCGGCATCCGCGGTCTTTCGGGATCTACCTCCACCCTCAACAAGGAAACCATCATGTTTCTGGAAAAGATGGGCTACCGCGCCGACGCGCACCGCTCCAAATATCTTGGAGGCACGCCCGTGAACGATTCCCTGCTTGGACTGAAATATATCATTTCAGACAATCCCGTCTACGAGCATTACTATCCCATCTTTGCCAAGGACGAAGAGCACGGATACACCGCCTACTACAACCCCTATAGCCTCTCGATCGCCTTCGGCGTGGACGAGGAGCTGATGGAGTTCCCGCTGGGCTTCCTTCCCGCCGAGACTGAGACGGATTCCGCGATCGCCTCGCTGATCTCCTCGCTCAAGGGAGCCTTGAACCGCCTCCTCAACATCGACGAAACGGTCAACTCTGCCGAATACGAGGACGAGTATTACAGCCCCTTTGAGCGCTTAAACGCCATTCTCTCCGCAATGCTTGGCGATGAGGTAGAGGTCTTTGTTCCGGTCGAGGGCGTAACCACCTCGACGCAGAACCTTCTTAAGGCCACCACCACAGACGGCCAAACGCGCTATGCACCAAGCAACAACGACCTCAACGGTGTGCTGACCTATTCCCTGACCATGCCTGCGGATGCCGAGCTCTTCTTCTATGCACCCGCTACGGCCAAGCGCGAGGTTCAGCTCAACCTTCGCTCAGAGGGCACCCAAAAGAAGATCGGAAACTTCAACGGTACGGAGACCAGACACATCATCTCCTTGGGCTGGCAGACGGCAGAGACCGATCTTGCTCTCGACCTGACCCTGAAGGATAAGTATTTCTACGTGATGAAGCAGGAAAAGTGCTTCTACTACATTGACTGGGCAGCCTTTGAGGATGCCATGGCGCGCTTGGCTCAGGATCAGCTCGTGATCGAGGAGTATACCGAGACCTCCTTTGACGGGACCTTTACCGCAAGCCGCGAGAACGAGCTTGTTTTGACCACCCTGCCCTACGACAAGGGCTGGAAGATCCACGTTGACGGCGAGGCGGTGGAAACCGAAAAGGCGCTCGGCGCGCTCGTTTCCTTCCGCATCGAGGGCGAGGCGGGCCAAACGCACAGTGTCCGCATGGTTTACCGTCCAAACGTCGTTTGGGTTGGCCTTTCGATCTCCTGCATCTCCCTCGCCCTCCTGATCCTGCTGATCGTTCTGGAAAAGCGGATCAAAAAGATCAAATATCTCCGCACGCTCGTCTCGATCCCCGAATGGTCTGTGCCGAAAAAGGCCGAGCCCGAGCAGCCTGCACAGGAAAGCAAGGCGAAAAAGCACAAGTAACGCGTTTCTCGTAAGCGTATCACAATTCCGTGAAAGGAACAAACCTCTATGTTTTACTATCTCAAGGGTGCCCTCGTGCAT
>JAFNVK010000008.1 GCA_017379815.1 Clostridia bacterium | reverse complement strand
GAGGGTATGACACAAGCAGAGATAATCGATTACTTTCAAGCCTGTTTGGAGTTCCACGAAAAGACATACGGCACACATACAATCAATGCCGTTATTCACTTTGATGAACTTGGCACTAAAAATGCTGGTAACTCTTATAAAAATGATGACGGCACTTATAAAGGTGCAAATTCATTTCCCCAAGCGAGGTGCAGTGTGTAGCCATTTCGTGCGGTGGCTTAACGTGCTGTCGCACGTCGCGCAACCGCCTTGTACAGTGCATTTTTACTCCTCCCCACCATTCGCTTACTTTCCGTAGGGCGAGGCTTCGAAGAAGTCTATAAGCGAGAGAGGCACAAACTAAAATCTGTACTGCAGTACGGGCGAACGAAAACTCCCCTTGAAGGCATAGAAAAAGGAAGCGCTATGTTCGCACTTCCTTACTTGGGTGGCAATCCTTTTTGTTGGGGAGTTTTGGGGGAGCTCGAGGGGACTTTTTCAAAAGTCCCCTCGAATAATTCGTCCTTCCTTCACACCCTTAAAAGGTGATCCGCTTGAGAGAGGTGACCTTTTTGGAGGAGGGGTCGAGGTCGAAGATAACGCCGTGCGCGAGGACGGGGCCGGGGGCAACGTCAAAGCGCGTGGGCATGGCGGTGCGGAATTTTTGAATGACCTGCTCGGCGTTGGTGCCGAGGATGCTGTCCATAGGTCCGCACATGCCAAGATCGGTGACGTAGCCGCTTCCTTTGGGCAGGATCTGCTCGTCGGCCGTGGGCACGTGGGTGTGCGTGCCGAAAATAACCTGCACACGTCCGTCAAAAACGCGCGCCAGAGCCAGCTTTTCGCTGGTCGCTTCGGCGTGCACGTCCAGGATCGCAAGGTCAAATTTGCCTTCCTCGCGTGCGAGAATGCGCTCCACCGCTTCAAACGGATCGGCCAGGGGCTCAAGAAAAACGCGCCCGTTGACGTTGATGCAAAGCACGCGCCAGCCCGAAATATCCTGCACCGTGTAGCCGTTTCCCGGGGCTGTGGGCGGATAATTGGCCGGGCGGATCACGCGCGTCTCGTTCTCCAAGAAGGGGTAAAGATCCCGCTTGCCGTAGGTGTGGTTGCCCAGCGTGATCACGTCCACGCCGCAGGCAAGAAGCTCCTTGGCGTCGGCGGCGCAAAGGCCGTGCACGTCGGTGGCGTTTTCGCCGTTGGCCAGCACAAGGTCGATCCTCTCGCGGCTCCGTACCTGCCAGAGTTTTTCCCCGAGATGCTCGATCGCGCCTCGTCCGACAACGTCTCCTAACGCTAAAATTCGCATACCGTGTCCTCGTTTTCTATCCGGTCTTACCGGTAAAGTAGTTTGCTTTTCCTTTATAAACCGTTTTTTCGGTAAAGTAGTCTGTTTTTCCTTTATCAACTTTTTTTGGTAAGGTAATCTGTTTTTCCTTTGTGAAAAAGCGGTCATTATCCCGTGAAGGAGTCGAGATACCATTCGCCGTCCTGCAGGACCAGCGTAAGACGGCGCACGCGCACCTCCTCGGGTCTTCCTGCGGGATAGCAGGGGATCTCCACAAAGCAGAGCTTGTCCGAGCTGGGCTTGACCACCTTCATTTCGGCAAAGCAGTAGATCAGGTGGACCGATGCCGTCACCTTCTCGCCCGTGTACTGATAGATCCACTCGCCGTCCTCAAAATACCGTCCGTTGGCAAAATAGGGCTTTCCGCTCGCATCGCTGATGGCGTAGCCCGTGAAGATCGCCGGATAGATGACCTGCTCCAGATACGCCTTGCTATATACCTTCTCGGCGGCCGCGCGGATCTGCAGCTCGCTGTGAAACATGGCGCGCTCGCTGACCGCCTCGTAGATCCCCTTTTGCGGATCGTCGCGGTAGATCTGCATGATCTCGGCGTACTCCGAGTCGGTCTCGTGCACGGGAAGCCCTGCACCGTAAAAGACGGTGTTGAGCGCGTGCGCGTTTTCGACAAGCTCAACCACGCGATCGTAGATCTCCCCCGTGCTCGGCGCGCGGCGCGAGCAGGAGGCAAGCGCAAGAAGCATGGCCGCCGCCAGAAGAAGGAGGACAAGCCGGGAAAGACGTTTTGAAAATGTGTTCATGGTGTTCCTTTTTCTCCTCGCGCGTTTGCGCAGGGGTTATTTTTTTCGCTCCAGGATCGCACAAAGCAGACCGAGAGGCAGGTAAAGCAGAAGGCCGCAGAGCAGCGTCAGCCCCATCTCGGGGAGCAGGACGCGCAAAAGAAGCCGCAGGGGATCGCCCAGCGCAGAATGGATCGCGGCATAGAGCAGAGTGATCACGCCGCGCAGAAGCGCGCCGATGCCAACGTAGGGCAGATAAGCGAGAAAGCTCCTTCGCCCGGGCGCTTTTGCATAGCTGCCAAGCACGTAGCCGACGAGCAGATAGGCGACCGGCAAAAAGGAGATGCCAACAGATCCCATGGCCTCGATCAGAAAGCCTGCGCCGATGCCCGTGATGGCGCCCGCGTGCGGTCCGCAAAAGAAGGCGATGGCCACCGTGGCGCAGAGCATGAGGTCGGGAACAACGCCGAGCGGACGGAGCTTTCCCAGCACCGAGACCTGCAGAACGGCAAGCAGAAGAACCGTCAGAGAAAAGGAGACGGTATAGCGAATGGATCGGCTTCGCGTTTGTGCGCGGTAGCCCGAAACGTACTTTGCCATGCGATCACTCCTGCGTATATCCCGTGAGGATCACGGCCCACTCGATCGCGGAAAAATCAACCGCGGGTTTAATTTTTGCCACAACGGTGCGGTTGTAGGCGTCCTCGCCCACCTCGATCACCTCGCCGATATAGAGGTCTGCGGGGTAGATGCTGCCGATGCCGCTGGAATAGAGCTTGTCGCCCACCTGAATGTCGGCGTCGCCCTCGACGTAGGAGAATTTGCACACGCCCTCGGTCTTCATGCTGTAATCGCCGCTGACGATGCCCGTTGCGCCCGAGCGCGGAACGTACGCACCCACGGCGGTGGCGGTCTCGATCACGGTGCAGACCTTGCACCAGTTGAGCCCGACCTCGCGGACGTAGCCCACGAGTCCTTCGCGGACGATGACGGGCATATTGGCGCGGATGCCGTGGAGCGTGCCCTTGTTGAGGGTAAAGACGGTAACGTAGTTCCCTGCCTCGCGGCTGATGACGCGTGCCTCCTCCATGGTGAAGTCGGGGTGCTCCTGCTTCATGCCGAGGTAGTCGCGGAGTCTTTCGTTTTCCTTCTCTAAAAGCTCGGCGCGCTCGATCTGCTCACGGAGAGCGGCGTTTTCTTCCCGCAGGGCTTCGTTTTCGGCGTAGAAGCGATCCACGCCCGAGAAGTAGAGGGAGAAGCCCTCAAAGGCATCCGTGACGACGGTTGCCACCCAACGGAAGGGAGAGGTGACCACGCCGACGATATTGCGCGAGAGGGATTGGAAGCCCATGACCGAAAGGGTTGAAGGAACGGCCGCCAGAACGATCGCTACGCATAAGCAGATCAAAAAGAACTTATTTTGAAAGATCTTCATCTCGTCGGTCGCCTCCTTTCTCATGGGAAGATGAATTGGTGTTGTCTCTTGTTTTTTCTTGGGGACGCGGGTTTTTTGTGGGGGCGCGGGTTGTTCGAGGGGTCTTTTGAAAAAGCCCCCTCGAGCTCCCCCAAAACTCCCCAAAAAAGGATATATGTACCCTCAGAAGGAAGTGCGAACATAGTGCTTCCTTTTCTCGTGTGGCGAAGGGGAGTTTTCGTTCGCCGTTCGTGCGGTGCAGACTTTAGTTTCTGCCTCTCCCGCTCATAGACTTCTTCGAAGCCTCGCCCTACGGGTGTCGGCGGACGGCGGCAACTCCTCATCCACCGCTGTCGCAGTCCCCCTGTCTCGCTGCGGCTCGGTCACGCTCGGGCTCTGACACCACCCCGTGGTGTCATTCACTCCCCTCGCGCCGCT
>JAFNVK010000048.1 GCA_017379815.1 Clostridia bacterium | reverse complement strand
GTCGCGGCACTTGAGGACGAGGGCTTTGAGGTGGTGCGTATCCCTACGCGACAGGGCGTTCTTGATCTTGAGGCCTACGAAAAGGCACTCAACGATCGCGTTTTCCTCGTTTCGCTGATGACGGTCAACAACGAGACGGGCGCGCTCTACGACGTGGGAACGGCCTTTGCGATGGCCAAGGCGAAGAACCCCGACGTGGTGACGCACACCGACGCGGTGCAGGGCTACCTCAAGGGCAAGCTTTTGCCCAAGGTGCTCTCGGCCGACCTCGTTTCACTCAGCGGACATAAGATCCACGCACCCAAGGGCGTTGGTGCGCTGATCGTCTCTCCCGACGCCTTGCGCCGCCGTGATCTTGCCCCCGTGCTTCTCGGAGGCGGCCAGGAGGGCGGCTTCCGCTCGGGAACCGAGAACCTTATTGGTATTGCGGGCTTTGCGGCCGCGGCAGCGGAGGGCTTTTCGGCGCTTGGTGCGCGCGTTGAGCGGATGCGAGAGCTTCGCGACTACGCCGAGGAAAGACTGCTCGCCCTTTCGCTTGCCGTCAACCGTCCCACGGGCGCGCGTGCGCCGCATATTCTTAACGTCCGTCTTCCCGACATCCGAAGCGAGACCATGTTGCACGAGCTTTCCAGAAGCGGCATCTGCATCTCCAGCGGATCGGCCTGCTCCTCGCACGCCAAGGCTCCCAGCCGCGCGCTCACGGCCTTCGGCCTTTCTCCCGAGGAGATCACCTGCTCCATTCGCATCAGCTTCAGCCACAACAACACCAAGGAGGAGATCGATCTCCTCGCCGACGCCATGAGCGATGCCCTCGGCCGCCTTGTGCGGATTCATCATTGATCGAAAAAAAGCCCGTCTTCCTACGAAGACGGGCTTTTATTTTCTGTTTTTACATCGCATATTGCCAGATCAGGTCGTTGAATACCCACCAGAGGAGGGAGGCGAGGGCAATGGCCCCGGCCAGAATGAGCAGGGCGAGCAGAAATTTAAGGATTCTCATGAAGCTATTCTCCTTTCCCGAGGTGCTTTCTTTGCTTTTATTATAGCAGACGGCAAAAGAAAAAGCAATACCCTTGCAAAACTTTTACGCGATAAGCTGCTTTTCGTGAAAAATCGTGCGACGCCCTTCGTCAGGATCTGCCGAAAGGGGAATCGATCCCTTCTTTTTTTGTCCTCCGTTCGCAAAAAAACGAGCGCGGGGGGCTTTTTTTATCCTTTCTCTGCCAAATGGGCAAGAATTCTGCCCCCCTGCTTCGACCGTTTCCGCACGGGGAAAAGAGTAAAATAGGAAAGGAAGAGCAAAACCGCACTCTTTGCGGTAGGAAAGGAAGAAAAAGGATGCAGGAGCAGGTAAAAGAAACGGGAAGAAGCACGGCAGGCGTCAAGAAGGAGGCAAAGGCGGTAAAGGAGGGAAGGGCAAGAGCGTGGCTGCGCCTTTTCGGGGAGCAGCTTCTGTTTGGCGGTGCGGGCTACGTGTTAGGGCACGCGGAGCTTCTCTTTGGCACCTTCCCTCTGGGGATGGCCTTCCTTTGTGCCTCGCGGGGGCATACGGTAGCCATTCTGCTCGGGCTGCTCGTGTCCGCTCTCTTTCGCATGCAGTCTCCCTTGGTCTACCTTTGCGCTTACTGTGCGGCCGCTCTTTTGCGCGGCGTGATCGGGCTTCTTTGGGAGGAGGGAGAGCAGGACGCCGCCGTAGGACGGGAGATCCGCGAGAAGCTCAGAGCAAGCCGAGCCGCTCTCCACGAGACCGGTGAGGAAGGCGGAGAGCGGACGGGGAAAAAGAGCCTTTTGGCGCGCCTTTATGCAGGCCTTGAGCGGACGGCGGCTTGGAAAATCGGGAGACGTCTTGCCCGCGAGATGCAGTCTGTGCTTTGCCGCAGCTTGCTTTTGCGCCTGGGGATATCGGTTGCGGCGAGCCTTTTGATCCTTCTTTGGCGGGTGATCGACGGAGGCTTTCAGTATTACGATCTCTTCGCTGCACTTTTCGGGGCTTTCGTGACGCCAGCGGCGGTCATTCTCTACGCGATCGCCCTGGACGGACGAACCAAGGACAGGATCCTCCTGGCACTTTCGTGGGGGACACTGCTTTTTTCGGCCGTCTTTGCGGCAGAGCGGCTGTTGCTGCTTGGCTTCTCCTTCGCGGCAGTGCTGGCCCTTTATCTGACGCTGCACGTTTCGGCGCGCAGAGGCGTTTGGCTTGGAGCGGGAGCGGGACTTCTCGTTGGCATCGCCTACGAGCCGCTCTACGCGCCCGCCTTTCTTCTGGCGGCACTGGCCTACGCGCTGGTGGGCAGGCGGGAGTATCCGCAGGGAGGGGTTCTCACGGCAATTGGCGCCTTTCTTTCCTGGGGGATCTATGCCGGGGGCGTGAGCGCCTTGCCGCAGCTTTTGCCTCCGCTTTTGCTGGGTGGTAGTGCTTTTACCCTTGTCGAGCGCTTGCGCGACAGGCAAAAGCGCGATGCCGAGGAGGGGGAGGAGCAGGAGAAAAAGAGGGAGAGAGCAGAGGAGGGAATGCTCTCCGAGACGCGCTGTCGGGATGCCAACGAGCGCTTTCGGGGGATCTCGGATGCCTTTTCCTCGCTTTCGGAGATGTTTTACACCCTCAGTGATCGCTTTCGCCGCCCGGGGGCCTTGGATCTTCGGCGGATCTGCGACAACGCCTTCGACACGCACTGCGCCGATTGCCCGAACAAAACGGTCTGCTGGGGGTTGGAATATCCCGCTACGCTTTCGACCGTCAACACGCTGATCTCGCGTTTGCACACGCGCGGACGCGTTTCACTTGACGAGATCCCCGAGAGCCTTCGCCGCAGATGCTCCTCGGCCGAGCAGATACTCGACACCGTCAACCGCGATTGCGCGACCCTGACGGGGGAGATGCTGCGCAACAACCGCACCGAGATCTTTGCCATGGATTACGAGGCGGCGGCCAGCATCATCAACGATGCTCTGGAGGAGGACGACGGGGAATATCGCTTTGACGAGGCGCTGGAGAGGCGGATCGCGGAATACCTGCGCGATGCGGGGGTGGGCTTTTCCTCGGTCACGGTCTACGGCAACCGCCGACGGCAGATCCTGATCCGCGGTGCGGATACGGCGGCCTCCAAGGTGACCGAGCAGGTGCTTCGTGCCGATCTTGGTGAAATGTGCGGACTGGAGCTTGGGCGGCCCAGCCTTGAGCTTGAGGAGGGGGTGCAAACGCTTATTCTGCGTGCGCAAAAGCGCATCGCCGTGCTTGGTGCGGAGAACAACGTCTCGGCCGACGGCGGGGTCAGCGGCGACAGCGTCAATCTTTTTTCCAGCAAGCGGGATTATTTTTACGCCCTGATCAGTGACGGCATGGGAGCCGGTCGGGAGGCGGCCTTTACCTCGGGGCTATGCTCGGTCTTTCTCGAAAAGATGCTCCGTGCGGGCAACCGCGCCTGGACCTCCCTGCGTATGCTCAACAACATGATCCGCTCACGCGGTGCAAACAGCCTTTGCGAATGCTCCTCCACGGTGGATCTGCTCGAGCTGGATCTGATGACGGGGGAGGCCTCCTTCATCAAGAGCGGTGCGGCGCCAAGCTTTGTGGTGAGGCGCGGGGAGGTACATCGCCTGGAGGCGGGAACGGCTCCCATCGGCATCATCGAGGCGCTGGACGCCAAGGCCACGGATTTTCCGCTCCGCATCGGGGACACGGTCGTTCTGGTCAGCGACGGCGTTCTGCCTGAGGACGATGACGGCAGGTGGCTTGAGGAGATGCTTTCGGCATGCGGCGAAATGACGCCTGAGGAGATCGTTTATCGGATCTGCCTGCACGCTGCCTCGCGTGAGGGGCATGACGATTGCTCGGCCATCGCCCTGCGCATCATGGGAGCGGTCGAGGGATAAGAAAAAAGAAAAACGCCTGTGCGGTTGCTTTTTTTTCACCGTGCAGGCGTTTTTGGTTTTTTCTTTTAGGCAAGGCCCTTGGGGAGGAAGGTCCGGTTCTTTCCCAGATGCTCGTCGTGGGCGTATTCCACGAGACGGACGAAGCGGCCCTCGTCGTCGTATTCTGCCACCGTCACCGAGGCGTTGCTGCAGCGCGGAACGGAGGCGGCCTCCGCAAAGGGAACGCCCAGCCAGTAGCAACCTACCATGCGAACGGGGGTGGCGTGACTGAAGACGGCCACGCATTTTCCCTTATGGAGCAGAGCCAGGCGGTCCACCTCACGGCAGACGCGCTCGCCAACCTCTAAAACGCTCTCGCCGCCGTTCGGTCTTGCGTGGCCGAGATCGTCGGTCCAGAGGACGTATTCCTCGGGGTAGGCGGCCTTCAGCTCCAGGTAGGGGCGCCCCTCCCAAAGTCCTGCGTCGATCTCGCGCAGAGCCTTATTCGGGATCACCGAAAGCCCCTGCCGTTTTGCGGTGGCCTCGGCGGTCTGCATGGAGCGGACGAGGTCGCTGGAATAGATAACGTCAATGGAAAAAGCGTCGAGATAGCGCGCGGTGCATTCGGCCTGCGTCTGCCCAAGCGGGGTCAGCACGGCGTGCCCTTGCCCCGTGAAGCGATGCTCGAGGTTGGTATTGCTTTGTCCGTGACGAACCAGGATCAGAGTGGTCATAAAGAATCCTTTCTTTTGAGGGGATCAGTCGAGGATGCCTTTTCGCAGGCGATAGCCCCTGCCGTAGACGTTGACGATCAGCGGACGCGGATCAATCGCTCCTGCGCGGCGGTTGATGGCCGAGACGGTCACCGAAAGCGAGGCGAGCGAGGGCGGATCGATGGGATAGCAGAGCGAGAGGAGGTCGTCGCATGAGGTCACGTGCGGTGCGCGGTAGAAAAGACAGTGCAGAAGGGTATGCTCGCGTGGGGAGAGGGGCAGGGGATAGCCCATGTAGCGCGTCCTTGCGGGATCGTTGCCCACGGTGAGCGAAAAGGTGGTCATCTCCCCCGCGTGCCATCCGCAAAGGGTATGGCAAAAGTCGAGCAGGGCATCCGTCAAGTCGCCCTCTTCCTCGCGCAAAAATCGGTCGGCAGGAGACGCGGGAAGATACCCTTTCGGGAGCAGGAGGGCGATCGGCAGCTCGGGATAGCGCTCCCGCAGCGCGCGGCAGAGTGCTTCGCTTTCTGTCGGCGAGGTCCTTCCGTCAAGCAGAACGCCTCCGCAATCCTTGGCCTCACAAAGGAAGAGGGCCGTTTCATGGGAGGCGCGCAGGGAAAATATACCGTTCTGCAAAAGACGCGATGCCAAGGACTCGCCAAACGCCCGTCGGTCGGTGACGAGGATCAGCATACGTCCTGCTTACTGCTCGGGAGTAACGAAGCTTGCCGTAACGATCGAGGGGGGATCGAGCGGACGGTCACCCGCTCCCACGGGGACGGCAACGAGTGCGTCGATCACGTCCATGCCGTAGACCACCTCACCGAAGGAGGCGTACTGGCCGTCCCAGTAGGGATAGTCGCTGGCCATAATAAAGAACTGGGAGGATGCGGAATCGTAGGAATAGCCGTTGCGTGCCATGGAGATGAAGCCGCGCGTAT
>JAFNVK010000047.1 GCA_017379815.1 Clostridia bacterium | reverse complement strand
ATTATAACGCAAGGACGCGGAAATGTCAAGATTTTTTTGGAAAACGGAGGACAAGAGATGCAAGAGATCTATCTGTGCGGCGTGCGGATCGACGTTCTCTGCCGCGCGGAGGCGGTGGGAAGGGCTCTCGGATGTGAAAAGCGCCCCTGTCGGGTGGTCACGCCAAACGCCCTGATGCTGGAGTCCTGCCGTCGGGATGCGCATCTGCGGGAGCTGCTCTGCCGCGCGGAGCTTTCCTTGCCCGACGGGGCAGGGGTGCTTTTGCGCGCGAGGAGACAGGGAACGCCCCTGCCCGAGCGGATCGCGGGCATCTCCTTTGGCGAGGATCTGCTGGCCGAGGCAGAGAAGCAGGGCCTGCGCGTGTTCTTGCTTGGCGGACGGGAGGGCGTTTCGCTCCGCGCGGCCGAGCGTCTTTTGCAGAAGCACCCCCGCTTGCAGATCTGCGGTATGCAGCACGGCTATTTTGAGCGTACGGGCAAGGAAAACGCCGCCATTCTCGAGCGCATCCGACAGGCGAGGACCGACGTGCTGATCGTTTGCCTGGGGTTTCCTTTGCAGGAGGAATGGATCATGGAGAACGCGGAGGCGCTCTCCTCGGTGCGCGTGGTGGCGGCTCTTGGGGGGAGCCTTGACGTCTGGGCGGGGCGCGTCAGACGCGCCCCGCGCCCTCTGCAGCGCATGGGTCTTGAATGGGCGTGGCGCATGGCGATGGAGCCCCGCCGCCTGCGCGATCTGCCGAGGCTTCTGCGCACGCTTTTGCGGTCCTGAGGGGGTGTGGAAGGGGAAGGGCGTTCGCTTTTGCAAACACGCTTTCTTCTTCGCAAAATGCACACAGAGGCCGAGATTTTGGAAAAAGAATATATAGAATGTTACAAAATTGATAAATTTTCGGCAAACCCCTTGTATATTTGGGAAAATTGAGGTAAAATATACAATGTATGGAAAGGTCCACCTTTCCGATCAAGACAATAAAAAAATACAAAACGGAGGATCATTCCAATGGCAAACGTAAAAGTTGCGATCAATGGCTTTGGCCGCATTGGCCGTCTGGCATTCCGTCAGATGTTCGGCGCAAAGGGCTACCAGGTAGTTGCGATCAACGACCTCACCCAGCCCTCCATGCTGGCTCACCTGCTCAAGTACGACTCTGCACAGGGCAGATACAACCACGAGGTTTCCGCAAATGACGAGGAGGGCACCATCACCGTCGACGGCAAGACCATCAAGATCTACGCCGAGAAGGACGCTGCAAACCTTCCTTGGAAGAAGCTGAAGATCGACGTTGTTCTCGAGTGCACCGGCTTCTACACCTCTAAGGCAAAGTCCATGGCTCACATCAACGCAGGCGCAAAGAAGTGCGTTATCTCCGCACCCGCAGGCAACGATTTGAAGACCATCGTTTACTCCGTAAACGAGAACACCCTGACTGCAGACGATCAGATCATCTCCGCTGCATCCTGCACCACCAACTGCCTCGCTCCCATGGCAAAGGCACTCAACGACTACGCTCCCATCCAGTCCGGTATCATGACCACCGTTCATGCCTTCACCGGTGACCAGATGGTTCTCGACGGCCCCCACAGAAAGGGTGACCTCCGCCGCGCTCGCGCTGCAGCTGTGAACATCGTTCCCAACTCCACCGGCGCTGCAAAGGCTATCGGCCTGGTTATTCCCGAGCTGAACGGCAAGCTGATCGGTTCTGCTCAGCGCGTTCCCGTTCCCACGGGCTCTACCACCCTGCTCGTAGCTGTTGTTAAGGGCAAGGACATCACCAAGGAGGGCATCAATGCCGCTATGAAGGCAGCTTCCTCTGATTCCTTCGGTTACACCGAGGAGCAGCTGGTTTCCTCCGATATCATCGGCATCACCTACGGCTCTCTCTTCGATGCAACCCAGACCATGGTTGCAAAGATCGACGAGGACACCTACCAGGTTCAGGTCGTTTCTTGGTACGACAACGAGAACTCCTACACCAGCCAGATGGTTCGCACCATCAAGTACTTCGCAGAGCTGGCTTAATCTGCAAAACAAAAGCGGGGAGAAGGCAAACGCCTTCTCCCTTTTTTGCGCAAAAAAGACCGTAAAAAAGAAGATAGGGACTTCCGATGATCGGGAAGTCCCTATCTTGCCATTGCGGTTGCGGTCGCGGAAGGATCAAGCATCCTTCTTGACGTCCAGAACCTGCTTGCCGTTATAGAAGCCGCACACCTTGCAGACGCAGTGATTCTTTACGAATGCGTCACATGCAGGGTTGGAGCACTTTGCCATACCGGGCATAGAGAGCTTGCTGTTGTTGGAGCGTCTCTTGTCTCTGCGGGCTTTCGATACTTTTTTCTTTGGTACTGCCATGTCTACACCTCCTCTTGGGCACACATTTTAGTCTTGTGTGTTTTCGTTATCTTCCTCATTTTTGTCAAACAGCGTCTTCAGCACGGCAAGCCGCGGATCCGGATCCCTCTCGGGGCAGCCGCAATCGCCAAGGCGCTTGGGCTTTCCGCATTTGGGACACAGGCCGGGGCAATCCTCCCGGCAGAGGATGCGCATGGGGAAGGACAAAAGGATCTCCTCGCGGATCGCCTCGTCCAGATCGAGCGTGCCGTTTTCGATCACGGCGTACTCGTCCACATTCTCCTCCAGCTGCTCTTGGGTAAGAGTGCCCTCCGCAGCGACCGTCCGTTCGAGCTGAACGGCAAAGTCTCCGCTAACGGGCTCCAGACAACGGGCGCACTCGGTGTGATAGGAGAGAGCCGCCGTCAGGGTCAGGCGCATATAGCCTGCCTTGTCGGTAATGTCTCCAACCACGTGCGCGTCGCCGTCGAACTCCGCACCATCCGGAAGATCAGGTGTCAGCAGGTAATCGATATGGATGTGATCCGCCTCGCCTCGCAGCATAGGACGCATATCCAGGATCACGGTTACCCACCTCCATTTGGTTGACATAAAATGCGACAATACTTATTATACCTACTTTCCTCCATTTTGTCAATAGCTTTTTTGCATTTTCCGCGCAATTTCCGCGCATTTTGCAAACTTTTCCCCGGTGAAGCGGCGCATTGGCGGACTTTCGGAAGCTTTTGCGCGGATTTCTCGGTTGACAAAGAGAGCTCTGCGTGCTATAATAAACCTGAAGAAATCGACAAACGGAGGAGAGGAGGATCGCCTATGCGCAGTGCCGGCATCATATGCGAATGCAACCCCTTGCACGAGGGGCATCTTCGCCTGCTCCGGGAGGCGAAACGGCAGGGAAACGAGGCCGTGATCTGCGTGATGAGCGGTTGCTTTACGCAACGCGGCGAGGCGGCCATCCTTGAGCCTCGCGCGCGTGCCGAGGCGCTTCTTGCAAGCGGTGCCGACGCCGTGCTGGAGCTGCCCTTTCCCTATTCCTCCGCAGGCGCGGAATTTTTCGCCCGCGCGGGCGTAAATATCCTCTCCCGCATGGGCGCTCAGGAGCTTTGGTTTGGCTCGGAGAGCGGGGATCTGCCTCTGCTTTGGGCCATGGCCGAGGAGGTCTCCTCTCCCGCCTTTCAGGAGGCCTACGCCGCAGGAGCAAGAGGGGCTGACGGAACGGCCACGCACTTTTTCTCCCTGCTTGCCGAGCGGCTGGGAAGGGATGCCGAGACCCTGCCAAACGACATTCTCGCCGTCTCCTATCTGCGCGCGATCCGACAGATGAACGCAAACCTTGCGCCCCACGTCCTTTTGCGCGAGGGAAGCGGCTTTCACGAAACGGTGCTTACGGAGGGGGTCACTCCTTCGGCGAGTGCTCTGCGAAAAGGCCTTCTGACCGACGGCCCTTCGGCGATCGACGCGCATTTGCCCCGTGAGAGCGCACGCGTGCTTCGCGAAATGCTGGAGGCAGGACGCGCTCCTGCCGCGCTTTGCCGCGCCGAGGCGTTCCTTTTAGGCTCGCTTCGCCGAGCGGATAAGGCGTCGCTTTCCGCCATCGCGGAGCTTTCGGGAGGACTTGGCGCACGCCTCGTGCAAAAGGCGGCCGAGGCCTGCACGCTGCAGGAGCTTCTTTCCGCTTGCGCGACCAAAAAATACACCAACGCCCGTATTCTGCGCGGCATTCTCTTTGCCGTGACCGGCGTTTTGCGCGAGGATCTTTGCCGGGAGCCTGCCTACGTGCGTCTGTTCGGCGCAACCGAGAGAGGACGCGCATTCCTCGGACAGGCACGCCGCACGGGAGACCTTCCTCTCGTGACGCGCCAGAGCGATCTGCCAAGAACGCCCGAGGCACGCCGCCAGGCCGCGCTTGAGCGCGAGGCGCTCTCGCTCTACGCCCTTTGCTTGCCCGCGCCGACCTCCCCCGCATTCTTTTTGCGGCAGAGGCCGATCCTGCTTTGAAAAAAGCTCAACGCCGATGCCGAAAACGGCGTCCGCGTAGCGAAAAAAACAGCTTTTGCGGCACACGTCAGCTTTTTTGGCGCACTCTGCATAAGATATAGAGGTCACCCGTGACCCGCTTTATCGCTCTATCCAAATCCAATACTGCTTATTGATTTTCAGAAGAAACGAGGTTTATTTACCATGCGTGTGATTGTTGTCAAGGATTACGATGCCATGAGCCAAGAGGCGTTTCGCCTCATGAAGGCAACGCTTACCGAAAAGAAGGACGCCGTGCTGGGTCTTGCCACCGGCTCTACGCCGATCGGGCTTTATCGCGAGATGATCGCGGACTACCGCGCGGGCGGCACGAGCTACCGCGACGTGCGCACCTTCAATCTGGACGAATACGTCGGTCTTGACGTCTCCTCCGACCAGAGCTACGTCTACTTCATGCGCAACAATCTGTTTGACCATATCGACGTGCTCCCCGAGAACACGAATATCGAAAACGGCAAGGCGGAGGATCCCGAGGCGGAGTGCGCGCGCTACAACGCACTGCTTTCCGAGACGGAGATCGATCTGCAGATCCTGGGCATCGGCTCAAACGGACACATCGCCTTCAACGAGCCGGGCACGCCCTTTGATTCGGTCACGCACGTGGTCGCGCTTGCCGAAAGCACCGTCAAGGATAATTCCCGTCTGTTCAAGAGCATCGACGAGGTGCCGAGACGCGCCTTCACCATGGGACTTGCCAATATCATGGCGGCCAAGAAGGTCGTGATCCTCGCCAACGGCGCAAACAAGGCGCGTGCCGTGTACGGCCTTTGCCGCGGTGAGATCACCGAGCAGCTCCCCGCAAGCATTCTGCAGAAGCACCCCGATTGCACGCTGATCTGCGACGAGGCGGCGGCAAGCCTGCTTTGACGGAGAGGACATGATGAAGAGCTTCAAAAACGTCCTGTCCTACGTGGAGGGGCAGGGGATCATTCGCACGGATCTTTCCTTTGGCGAGCGGATCGAGCGGATCGGGCAGGGCACGTCCTGCGGAGACGTGATCGAGCTGCCCGAGGACGCGATCGTTCTTCCCGGCTTTATCGACGGGCATATTCACGGCGCGGGCGGCGCGGATGCGATGGACGGCAGTGTGGAGTCGCTTGCCTGCATCGCCAAAACGGTCGCCGAGGAGGGCACGACCTCCTTCCTCGCCACTACGATGACGCAGAGCCCCGAGGCCATCAAGGCCGCTCTGCACGCGGTCAAGACCTATCGCGAGGGGAAGCACACGGGCGCAAGACTGCTCGGCGTGCATCTGGAGGGCCCCTTTATCTCGCCCGAGCACAAGGGCGCACAGCCGCTTTCCTACGTGCAAAGCCCCGACGTTGGGGTCTTTGACGAATACAACGCCGCGAGCGGAAATTGCATTCGCACCGTAACGCTTGCTCCCGAGCGAGAGGGAGCAAGCGAGCTGATCGCGCACCTTGCGCGTCTTGGGATCCTTCCCTCGATCGGACACACGGGGGCAACGCACGCGGATATCGAGGGGGCTTTGCGCCTTGGCGCACGCTGCGTCTCGCATACCTACAACGCGCAGAGCGCGCTCCATCACCGCGAGATCGGCACGGTGGGCAGTGCCCTGCTGCTTGACGACCTTGCCTGCGAGCTGATCGCAGACACGGTGCACGTCAGCCCTCCCGCCATGCGTCTTCTGCTCAAGTGCAAGCCGCACGGCAAGCTGATCCTCGTCACCGACGCCATGCGCGCCAAGGGCCTTTGTGACGGGGAGAGCGAGCTTGGCGGACAGCGGGTGACCGTGAAGAACGGGCAGGCACGTCTTGCCGACGGCACGCTGGCGGGGAGCGTTCTCCGCATGAACGAGGCCGTTCGCAATATGGTGGAGGTCCTTGGGCTTTCGCTGACCGAGGCCTGCGATCTGGCCACGGCAAACCCAGCGGCCCTTTTGGGGATCGATCGGGAGACGGGCAGCATCCGCGAGGGAAAACGCGCCGATTTTGCGGTGCTGGACAGCCGCTTTGCGGTGATCTGCACGGTCTGCGGCGGCGAGATCGTCTACCAAAGAGAAAACCGTTAAGGAGAAGCTATGGAAACAACGTTGGTGGTTATGGCGGCAGGCATGGGCAGCCGCTTTGGCGGACTGAAGCAGGCCGAGCCGATCACCGAGGACGGCAAGGGCATTCTGGATTTTTCGGTGTACGACGCCAAGCGCGCGGGATTTTCGCGCGTGGTCTTCATTATTCGCGAGGACATGGCCGAGGATTTTCGGGCGCTGGTTGGCGATCGGATCGCCAAAAGCATTCCCGTGGATTACGTCATGCAGGACACGAGCCTGCTTCCCGCAGGACGAAAAAAGCCCTTCGGCACGGGGCACGCGATCTACTGCTGCCGCGACGTCGTTAAGGGGCCCTTTGCGATCATCAATGCGGACGATTATTACGGCGCGAACGCGTTTGACGAAATGCAACGGCATCTTGCCACGGCCAAGGCAGGCGAATTTGCCATGACGGCCTTCCGCCTTGGCAATACGCTCAGCAAAAACGGCACGGTCTCCCGCGGCGTTTGCGAGCTGGAGGAGGGATACCTCAAGCGCGTCACGGAGGTGACGGGCATCTCTCCCGACGGCTCCTGCGAACGGGAGGGCGCGCGCGTGACGCTTGCCGCGGATACGCCCGTTTCGATGAACCTCTGGGGCTTGACGCCGGATATCTTTCCGCTTCTGGAAGCGGAGTTTGCGGCCTTCCTTAAGCACGCGGATCTGCTGAAGGATGAGCTGTATATTCCCTCCGTGATCTCCCGCGCGCTGGAGGCGGGCAGGGCAACGGTCAAGGTGCTGCAAAGCGCCGACAAGTGGTACGGCATCACCTACCGCGAGGACCTGGCCGAGATCAAGGAGGCCATCGGCGCGTACCTGCGCGAGGGCCTTTACGAGGGGATCTGACGAGGGGATCTGACGAGGGCGTTGAACAATCGGATCCGAGCACAAGGAGCGAGGAGAAAGGGTGAGATCTTTCTCCCCGCTCTTTTTTTATGGAAAAGGCAAAATTTTTCGCTTTGGATATCGGGGAGAAAAACTTGACTTTTTTCGGGAAGTGTTGTATAATAAAGAGAAGATGAAAAAATGGGAAAGGGGAGTGCCTCGAATGATGAAACAGCAAACGGACCGTCTTGCTCTGTCGGCAGAATGCAAGGCCGCTATGGAGCGCGTGCGCCGCGAGAACGAGGCTTTCCTCGCCGCAAACGGACGCGCACCCCGCGTGTTCGTTCTGACCTTTGGCTGTCAGCAGAACGAGGCGGACAGCGAAAAGCTCCTGGGGCTTTCCCTTGCAATGGGATACGAGCAGACCGCTCTTCCCGAGGAGGCTGAGCTCATCCTCGTCAACACCTGCGCCATCCGTGAGCACGCCGAGCAAAAGGCGCTCTCCACGGTCGGGCAGTACAAGCACCTCAAGGCCAAAAAGCCGGAGCTTCTGATTGGCGTTTGCGGCTGCATGGTCACGCAGGAGCATCGCAGTGAGGAGCTCAAGCGCCGTT
>JAFNVK010000046.1 GCA_017379815.1 Clostridia bacterium | reverse complement strand
CGGTGGGCAACTTGATCGACTCCAAATCACCTTCGGGAATGAAAAAGGCAGCGCCGTCCTTATTGTGATACGCCTGGAAGCTCGGGTCGATGGTGATCGTATAATAAGCAACCCCGTAAGATTGGAAATTTCCTCCCGCCTCGGAGGTCGTCGAGCCCGTGATCGCCCAGGTCGCATATCCTACGCTGACAATGTTGAGCGACATCAGTATCGCGATCAGCATGTGCAGGCGTCTTCTCTTTTGATATTGTCTCATGTCTTTTCCCCCTCACGTTTGCATGGGTTTTTGTTCGCGGAAAAACTATACCTTGTTATTATAGCAAAAAAAGTCGGTTTTGTCAACCCCCTGCCCGTTTTTGTCGTCTCGGGAGTTTCTTCCATGCAAAAAGCACCCTCGGTTTGCCCGAAGGTGCTTTCTTCATCCGTTTATCGCAGAGCCGTCTCGTGCCGATCCTCAAGCATCAGCTTGACGATCTCGCGGTCGGTCTCGCGCATTCCAATCTTGCCAATGTAGCCAACGCAGCTGATCGTCTCCTCGGCCTCCTCCTTGAGAATGCCCGTGTACGCGTGGTAGGCCTTCTCCTGCATCGCCAAAAAGTGCGCCATCATCGCCGCGTCAATGCTCGACGCGATCTTTGCCGCACAGGAGATCTTTGCACCGTCGCAAAGGATTCCCGGAATGTTGGCCAGCGTGTTGTCGATCGTCGCCTTGATCTGCCGCAGACTGCCGCCTACCATGTACGTGATCGCCGCGCACGCCGCGCAGGACGCCGACACCGCTCCGCAAAACGCCGACAGCTTGCCGATGTGATCCTTCTGGTGGATCGTCAAGAGCGCCGAAAACGCCAGCGCCCGGTAAAGACGCTCCTGCGGAATATCCTTCTCCCTCGCGTAGATCACCACCGGCACCGAGGATGCGATGCCCTGGTTTCCGCTGCCCGAATTGATGATGACCGGCATATCGCAGCCGCTCATTCTCGCCTCGGACGCCGCCGCGGCGTAGGCCTTCATGCGCGTCACCACGCCGTCCGGATAGGAGGATCGGATCATGCGGCCAATGTTGAGGCCGTAATCCCCCGAGATCCCCTCGTAGGCGATGTCCATATTGTAGCGGATCTGCTTGTCAAACAAGGGCTTGATGCGCTCCGCGGGAACCGTGTCGGCAAACTCCTTGATGCTGCCGATGTTCAGCTCCGAGCGATCCGCTCCCGTGCCCTGCTCCTCCTCGGGCAGGCGGAAGATGTCCTCGCCGTTGCGCGAAAGAGCCACCACGTTCATGTGCGAGTGGCGAACCTCGACCGTGGCGGTGTCGCGGCCGTCGGTCAGCTCCAGAATAAAGTGCAGAGGAATATCCGAAGGCAGATACTCCACGCGGCAGCCTCCCGCCTCCAAAAAGGCGGACACCGCTATGCGGTCCTGCTCGCGCACCGCCTCCAGCACCTCCATGCCGAGGGAGTCGTCTCCCCCAAAGGCGCCAAGCGCCACGGCAGGCTCAATGCCGATCATGCCACCCGAATTGGGAATGGACACGCAACGCACGTTTTTGATGATGTTTCCGCTGCAGCGCGCCAGAATGGCGGTGGGAGCGGAGGACAGAAGCTTTCTTGCCCGCGCGGCGGCATACGCCAGAGCGATCGGCTCGGTGCAGCCCATGGCGGGGATCAGCTCCTCCTTGAGAATGGCGAGAAACAGGTCCTCGCGGCTGATGTTTTTCACGTCGTAATCCTCGTTTTCTTCTTCAAAATCGGGTCAGGGGTTGCAGCTTCCGCAGGGCTGGTAGCCTTGGTCGATCAGATCCTCGCGGCTTCCCGTATAGGGCTGCTTATTCTTCTCGCTCATCTGGCCGACCGAGGAGCAGTTGGGGTAATGGAAGCGCTTTCTGCCGATGTTCAGCACGTAATCGTAAATAACCTCACCGTCGGCATTGGTCTCGGCCTCGGGATCGACCGGCTTTTCGCCTCCCTCGGAGCTTACGCCCGTGGCGTAATCGATGATGATGCCGGGCTGGACGTTGAAGCAATACACGTTGAAGCAAATGCCCTCTCCGTTATCCTCCACCGAAAAGCCCTCCATCTGCACGCCGCTGCAGACCAGGTTGTCTCCCTCGAAGATGGGGGTCACGCGGTAGGCAACGTGGTTGCCCGTCTCCTTGACGTAGTCGGCGACCATATCCTCAAAGGGGAGCATGCCCTGCACGTTGAGGTAGCGCGTGCCCGTGACGAGATTGCGCTCGTTTGCATTCTCGGCGGTCAGCTGCCAGCCGATGAGGTGGGCACGGTTGTAGAGGGGCTGTCCGCCCATGGAGGCATAGGAGGCCTGCACCCAGCCCGTGGGCTTGACCGAGCTGATGTTGCCGCGATCCTCGTTCTCAGCAGGCATGGTCTCGCGGCCGACCGAGGCGATCACCACGCCGCAACGGCCAAGAGAGTCCAGAGGGCTGTAAAACTCATAGCCCTCGGTGGTCAATTCCTCGGGGGAAAAGACGGGAATATTGTTGTTGAGCACCGCATAGGCGCTTCCCACGTAGGTGGGCAGATCGGTCAGAACGAAGTCGGGAGACGAGGGATCGGTCTCCGCAGGATCGGTCTCGACGGGATCGGTCTCGGGAGGCGGCGGGGTTTGCACGTTCTGCCCGGGAACGGCGAAGCTAAGACAGCTCGAAAGCGAAAGACAAAGGGCAAGGAGAAGAAGCCACACGCCCGCGTGCTGCAGAATGGAAGTACGTTTCATCACCGTTGATATACCTCTTTCGTAATGATTT
>JAFNVK010000007.1 GCA_017379815.1 Clostridia bacterium | reverse complement strand
TTTTTTGCCGGTTTTTGTTGTGTTTCACGTGAAACACGATCTCTTTGTCGGCGGGGCAGAAAAAGCGGGCTTTTCTTTGTCGCGGAGCGAGGAAGGGCTCTCTTTTGCTCTTTCTACGCGTACCGATAAGGACGGGGAAGGGAAGGGACTTTTTCTCTCTCACAAAATCCTGCGCGGAGGCCGCTTTTTTTCGGAATTCTGCAAAAAGATATTGCAATTCCCAAGGGATTGTGCTATAATATTGAGGATAGATACTGTGATTCGGCGTATTTGGGCCGAAAACTTGCATCAGGAAAGGAATTATCAGCTTTTATGGGAAAAATCATCTCGTTTGCTAACCAAAAGGGCGGCGTCGGCAAGACGACCTCTGCTGTCAATATTGCGGCTTCTCTGGGCGTTCTGGGCTATAAGGTGCTTCTGATCGACCTCGATCCGCAGGGAAATGCCACCAGCGGCGTGGGAATTATGAAGAAATCGCTCAAATCTACCGTCTTTGATCTGCTCACCACCGACGTGAGCGCTGAATCGGTGATTCTCAAGACGCCTTACGACAATCTCTCCGTCATTCCCGCAAACACCACGCTTGCGCGCGCCGAATACGAGCTTGGCGACGTGGAAAACGGCGAATTCGTGATGAAGAACAAGCTTTCCGCCATCCGCGACCGCTTTGATTACGTCATCATCGACTGTCCTCCCTCTCTCGGCATGCTCACGGTCAACGCCATGTCGGCCAGCGACGGCGTCGTGATCCCCATGCAGTGCGAATTCTTCGCGCTTGAGGGACTTTCTCAGCTGATGTTCACCATCAGCCGCATCAAGCAGCACTATAATAAGGAGCTGAACGTGACGGGAATCCTGGTCACCATGCACAATAACCGTCTCATTCTCTCCATGCAGGTCATCAACGAGCTGAAGAAGCACTACGCAGACAAGCTCTTTGAGACCACGATCTCCCGAAACGTCAAGGTTTCCGAGGCTCCCGGCTTCGGTGCGCCCGTGTATTACCACGAAAAGCGCTCCAAGGGTGCCATTGAGTACATGAACGTGGCCAAGCAGCTGGCCGAGCGCATCTGATCGGAGGGGCACTATGGCAAAAGCAAGAAGCGGACTGGGCAGGGATTTTTACTCCTTGCTTGACGACAACATTCTGGCGAGCGACAAGAGCAGCGCCGCCACCAATCTCCGCATTTCCGAGGTTGAGCCGCGCAGCGATCAGCCCCGAAAGACCTTTACGCAGGAATCCCTCGAGCAGTTGGCCGATTCCATCGCACAGTTTGGCGTGCTTCAGCCCATCATCGTCCGCGAGAGCGCACTGCTCAAGGGCTCTTACGAGATCATTGCGGGCGAGCGCCGCTGGAGAGCGGCCAAGATGGCAGGTCTTAGCGAGATCCCTGCCGTGATCCTGGACGGTGACGAGCTCAAGGCGGCACAGGTGGCCGTGATCGAGAACGTGCAGCGCGAGGATCTCAATCCCCTTGAGGAGGCGCTGGCGTACAGCACGCTGATCGAGCGCTTCCGTCTGACGCAGGATCAGGTGGCCAAGCAGGTAGGCAAGAGCCGTCCCGCCGTGGCCAATATGCTCCGTTTGCTCGATCTTCCCGAGGAGGTGCTGGAGCTGCTCCGCCGCGGAGAGCTTTCCGCAGGACACGCCCGCGCCCTTCTGGGCCTGAACAATCCCGAGCAGATGCTTCCGCTTGCCGAAAAGATCGTCGAAAAGGATCTCTCGGTCCGCGACGTGGAGCGCACCATTCGCCTGATGAACTACGAGCCTGACGCGATCGAGGACGAGGAGCAGACCGCGCTGACCCAGCGCAAGGCCTATATGCACGAGCTTGAGCATCGCGCCGTGGGCATTCTCGGCCGCAAGGTACGCATTCTCAAGACCCCCAAGAAGAAGGTCATCGAGCTGGCGTACAGCGACGACGAGGACCTCGAGGCTCTGCTCAAGAGCATCTGCGGCGAGGATTTCTTCTCTCCCGAGGAGTAAGCCGAGGCCGTCCTTCCGTTGCCCGCGCGACGGAAAGAGCACCGACGCATCAACGGACGCTCCGCCTGCGGCTTTTTCGCGATCGTTCGTGAAAAACCTACACACGTGCTTCAAATTTTCCCCAAAACGCACGTGCTGCGGCGTTCGTCCGAAGGCTGTTTTTCGTGAAACGCGCAGCAAGAAATTGCATATTTGTAAAAAAATGGAAAATGTTTCCAATCCCCAAAACAGAAAGGAATAACGAGATGTTAGACATCAGATATATCAAGGAGAAGCCCGACGAGGTCATTGCGCGCCTTGCCAAGAAGGGAAAGGACGCCAAGGAGGAGATCGAGGCCATTCTCGATCTTGACGCACGCCGCCGTGCGCTGATCGCCGAGAACGAGGCGCTCAAGGCCGAGCAGAACAAGACCAACAAGCTCATTCCGCAGTACAAGAAGGAGGGCAAGGACATGGCCGCCCTCTTTGCCGAGCTGAAGGAAGCGGGTGCCCGTGTAAAGGCAAACGACGAGACGCTCAAGCAGATCGAGACCCAGCTGACCTCCTTTATGCTGGGACTTCCCAACCTGCCCGACGAGGATCTTCTGGCGGGCGGCAAGGAGAATAACGAGCCTCTGCGCTACCACGGTGAGCCCCGTGTATTCGATTTTGAGCCCAAGAACCACGTGGATCTTTGCACCGACCTCGGTCTGATCGACTACAAGAGAGGCGCAAAGCTTTCGGGCAACGGCTTCTGGATCTATTCGGGCATGGGCGCACGCCTGGAGTGGGCGATCCTCAATTACTTTATCGACTTCCACACGAAGAACAACTATCAGCTCATGCTCGTTCCCCACATGCTGGGCTACGAGTGCGGACTGACGGCCGGCCAGTTCCCCAAGTTCCAGGACGACGTGTACTGGCTGGAAACGGCTGAGGACGAGCGCCGAAGATTCATGCTTCCCACGGCTGAGACGGCTCTGGTCTCGCTCCACCGCGACGAGATCCTCACCGAGGCAGATCTGCCCAAGAAGTATATCAGCTACACCCCCTGCTTCCGCCGCGAGGCAGGCTCCTACCGCGCGGACGAGCGCGGCATGGTGCGCGGACACCAGTTCAACAAGGTGGAGATGGTGCAGTACACCCTGCCCGAAAAGAGTGACGAGGCCTTTGAGGAGCTGGT
>JAFNVK010000045.1 GCA_017379815.1 Clostridia bacterium | reverse complement strand
GTACGAGGAGTGGTCTGCGCTTCCCGAATACGCCGCTCTGCCAAAGCACACACGCAAAAAGGCGCTCCGCCGAGAGGTGGAACGCCGTCGTCGTGAGCTTTGCTTCCGCGTTGGCCTTGTCATGCAGTATCCCGAGTACCAGCTCTTTGAGGAAACGGTGGAGAAGGATATTGCCTTTGGTCCGCGCAACATGAAGCTTTCAGAGGAGGAGATCGGCCTGCGCGTGCGCGAGGCGGCAAAATTTGCAGGCCTTGATGAGGAGCTTTTGCAAAAGTCTCCCTTTGATCTTTCGGGCGGGCAGAAGCGCCGTGTGGCGCTTGCCGGAGTGATCGCCATGCGCCCCGAGGTGCTGGTGCTCGACGAGCCTGCCGCAGGTCTTGATCCTGCAGGAAGGACGAGGATCCTGGATGGCATCCTGCACTATCAGCGTTCCACCAATTCCACCGTGCTTATCGTCAGCCACAGTATGGAGGATATGGCACGCTACTGTGATGACGTTGTCGTTATGGGCGGTGCACGCGTCCTGATGCATGGGGAACGTAAGGAGATCTTCTCCCACACGCGGGAGCTGACCGAGGCAGGGCTGGATATCCCGCAGATCACGCATCTGATGCGCCTTTTGCGTGAGCGCGGCGTCTCTGTACCCGAGAATATCTACACGGTCGAGGATGCCGTCAGCGCCGTTCGGGCTCTGTTTGCCGACTGATCTCTTCTTTGTTCGATTTTTTATCATGGGAAAGGAATACGTTCTGTAAAACCATATGAAAAACGTTGCTTTTGGGCAGTACTATCCTGCCGATTCTCCTCTCCACCGCATGGATCCGCGCGCCAAGGTGATCCTGGCGATCCTGTATATCGTTTGCACCTTTTTGTGCAAGAATGCGATCTCCTTTTTCGGGCTTGTCTTATCGGCACTTCTTCTAGTGGTGCTGAGCCATCTGCCGCTCCGCCTGATCCTGCGCTCCATGCGCCCCATTCTTTTCATTATCGTTTTCACTTCGGTCATTAACGTTTTTATGACGAAAGGCGAGAACCTGCTTACTCCGGAGCATTGGTGGATCAAGATCTATGCCGAGGGCCTTTGGAACGCGCTCTTCATGGTTCTGCGCATTACGGTGCTGATCCTGGGAACGGGTATTTTTCTGACCTATACCACAACGCCTATTGCTTTGACCGATGCGCTTGAGGGGCTGCTTTCTCCCCTGAAGAAGATCAAGATCCCCGTCCACGATTTTGCCATGATGATGACCATCGCGCTTCGGTTTATTCCGACGCTGACCGAGGAGACCGAAAAAATCATGAACGCACAGCGTGCGCGCGGTGCAAGCTTTTCCACGGGCAGTCTGATCAACCGTGCAAAGGCCCTGATCCCCGTTCTGATCCCGCTCTTCGTGTCGGCATTCAATCGCGCCTTCGATCTGGCGTCCGCCATGGAATGCCGTTGCTATCACGGAGACGAGGGAAGGACTCGGCTCAAGGTGCTGCGTTACCGCGCTTCGGACCTCGTAGCCGTCCTGCTCATGGTCTCCTTTGGCGTTGGCGTCTTCTTCCTCAACCGTGTGGGCATCGGCCCGCGGCTTTCGTGAGGTGACCGATGAAGATCCTTCTTAAGATCCGCTATATCGGCACGCATTACTGTGGGTATCAGGTCCAGCCAAACGGCGTAACCGTTCAGCAAAGGCTCAACGAGGCCGCGCTCGCGGTGTTTGGATACGATTGTGACGTGGTGGGCTGCAGCCGTACCGACAGCGGTGTGCACGCCAATCTCTTTTGCGCGACCGTAGCCAAAAAAGGGATGAATTGCCTTGAGACCGAAATTCCGGTCGAGCGCATTCCGCACGCGCTCTCGGCGCATCTGCCTACGGATATTGCCGTCTTTGACGCACAATGGGTAGGTGCAGACTTTCACGCGCGCTATGACGTTCGGGAAAAGGAATACCTCTACCGCTTCTACACGGGACGCATCCGTGATCCCTTTGAGGAGGAGCGCTCCTATCATCTTCCTGCCTTGGCGGGGGAGGAGGCCTTTCTCCGCATGAACGAGGCTGCAAAAACGCTTTGCGGAAAGCAGGATTTTGCCGCTTATATGGCGCAGGGCTCGAAGGTCGTGGAGACCGTTCGCACGATCTACCGCTCCGAGATGCTTCGCGAGGGGGATATTCTCATCTACCGCGTCTCGGCAGACGGATTTCTCTACAATATGGTGCGTATCCTTGCCGGAACGCTTGCCGCGGTCGGGCAGGGAAGGCTTTCTCCGGATGACGTCCGTCGCATCACCGAAAAGAGAGACCGCTCGTTGGCCGGAGCAACGGCACCTGCCTGCGGACTTTACCTCAATCGCGTGATCTATCCGCACGATCTTACCTGATCTTACCTTTACCAAACCGAAAGAAAGGAGATGCTGCATGAAGCGAAAGATCCAAGCCCTGATCCCATGGCAAGCGGAAAAGAGCCCGTCTGATCAGGCGCAAAATCCGTACTACGAGCGTGTCTCCGAGCGATTGGGTATTTTTCAGGTGATCCTGTATTTCTCGCTTTTTGCCTTTGTGGTGCTCTCCTTCTTTTCCAACACGGAGCTGATCACGTATCAGAATTTTTACCGCTTTTTCAAGGATCTGAACGCTTCGGTCGAGGGCGTGGACGTGATCAACACCGATTCCGTCTCCTACCCGACCGACACGGAGCAATCCTTCACGCTTTACCGAAACGGACTTGCCGTTGCGGGAAATCACTCGGTGACGATCTTCACGGCCGCAGGACGGCAGACCGTCAGCAAAACGGTTTCCTATCAGCATCCTGTGGCGGTTGGCACCGGAAAATACCTGCTCGTCTACGAGCTTGGAGGCGTCAAGTATTCGCTATACAACTCCTATACGCAGGTCTATGCAGGTGAGACTGCCTATCCGATCAGCGGAGCGGCCGTTTCGGATTCGGGAATGTACGCGCTTATCTCCTCCTCCGCACAGTACGTTTCGGAGGTCTACCTGTATAATGACAATTTTACGTTGATCAATCGCTATGCGCGAAGCGGATACGTGACCGACGTTGCCATCAACGAAAAGGGAACGCTTCTGGCGCTTCTGACCTCGGATACTCACGATGGCGTGTTCTCAACCGAGGTTGCGCTTTGCGAGCCCGGGGAACGGGAGTTTAAGGCGACGGCAGACGTTGGCACGGCGATCGGACTTTCCTGCGTCTTCACCGAGGGGAATACCCTCTCCGTTCTGACGGCCGAGGGCGTTTATGCACTGAATCAGAACGGTCGAGTGCTTCGCTCTCATTCCTTTGACGGACTCACTCTTGCTTGCGCTTCCTGCACGGCAGACGGCATCACGGTCGCCTTGCGCGATTCGGTGATGTCCACCGAGGATACCGTTATCCTCTTTAGCAAGGACGGACGCTTGCTGTTTAAGGAACGGTTTGCCGAGGGCACGACACAGATCTCGCGCTCGGGCAGCACGGCGTTTCTGCTCTCCTCCGACGGTATCCGTGCCGTGAGAGGAGGGAACGGCACGTCAAGCTTCTATCCCATTCAGGTCGGTGCCAAGATCATGCTTGCCATCGGCCTCGACGAGGTCCTGCTTTGCACGGCCAAAAAGGCCGAATACGTACAAATTCCCCTGCGATAATCCAAAACACACCAAGACGAATTTTATTGCTTTTTTGCAGAAAGGAGATCCTAATGGGACACATTATTCTTGATCTTGCATTCGTGGCGGTTGCCGCCGTCATCATTCTGGTCAGCGCCAAGCGCGGCTTTATCGCCAATCTGATCCGCTCGGCCAGATGGATCCTTTCCATCGCACTGGCCTATCTGCTCGGCACGCGCCTCGGAAGCCTTTTCTTTGATTGGTTTATGCACGGCGCTGTTCGCGACGCGGTTTACGGTCGGATCGAGGCACTCTATCTTGAGGCCGAGGCCGCATTTGGCGTTGAAAAGGTCAGCGAGCTGATTCCCGAATTCCTTCTGACCGAGGAGCTGCAGGCGCGCCTTGCCGCTGCAGAGGGAAGCGGACGTGAGCTTGTGAATACGCTTACCGACGTTATCGCTTCTCCCATCGCCACGCTCCTTTCCAACATTCTCGGCTACGTAGCCGTGTTCGTGCTTTCGCTCATCGGCCTGTGGTTCGTGGTAAAGATCGTGGACGGCCTCACCAAAAAGATCAAGCTCCTCGATCGCATCAACACCCTTCTGGGCTTTCTCTGGGGGCTTGTGCTGGCGCTTATGCTTTTGCTGATGGCCGCGTCTATCGTTAAGCTTTTCTTTGGCCACGCACCGATCTATCTCGATTCTATGGTCGTCCGCTTCTTCGGCGATTCCTTCCTGCTGCAGGCACTGCGCTTCCTTGACGTCGGTGGTGTGCTGCTCAACAATCTGCTTGGGTGAGCTGCCCGCAGAACCGAAAATCATGAAAGGAGCCGTTTGCAACGGCTAAGCAAAAATCTATGGTTTTATGTTCTCAATGCCAGAAACGAATGGCAGTTATCTTCGTAACCAAAATGGAAAACGGCGAGAAGGCAACCAAGGGGCTTTGCCTGAAATGCGCAAGAGAGCTGGGCGTTCCGGTGGATAACATCGTTGGAAACGTGATGAATCAGTTTGGCATTTCTCCGGACCAGCTCCAGAACGCTGAGGAGGAGCTGACCGCCATGATGGAGCAGCCCATCACCCCTCCGTCTGATTCTGACGATACCTCCGATGGCGGTGCACCTGCCATTGATCTGCCCAAGCTCTTCCGCGATGCGGGATTGATGGGCAAGCAGGAGGGCGCCGTCACGCCGCATGCCGATGCCCCGAGCGGTGAGGGAAAGACAAATAAAAAGAAGGAAAAGGATGCCAAAAAGCTCAAGTTCCTTCCGCTTTACAGCCGAAATCTGACGCAATACGCAAGAGACGGACGCCTGGACCGCATCATCGGACGCGAGAGCGAGCTGATGCGCGTGATCCAGATCCTTTGCCGCCGCCAAAAAAACAACCCCTGTCTGATCGGTGAGCCCGGTGTGGGTAAGACCGCCATTGCCGAGGCGCTTGCCATGCGCATCGTTGAGGGAAACGTTCCCTACAAGCTCCGCGGCAAGGAGATCTATCTTCTGGATATGACCGCTCTCGTTGCGGGAACGCAGTTCCGCGGACAGTTTGAGTCGCGCATTCTCGGCCTTCTCAACGAGGTTCGCGAGGTGGGCAACGCGATCCTGGTGATCGACGAGGTTCACAACATCGTGGGAACGGGAGAGGCAGAGGGAAGCGTCAACGCCGCCAACATCCTCAAGCCGGCCCTCTCGCGCGGCGAGGTACAGATCATCGGCGCCACCACCCTCAACGAATACCGCAAGTATATCGAAAAGGATACCGCGCTGGAGCGTCGCTTCCAGCCCGTCACGGTCAACGAGCCCTCGCTTGCCGAAACGGTAGAGATGCTTTGCGGAATCAAGCATTATTACGAGGAGTTTCACGGCATTCTCGTGCCGGATGCGCTTTTGCGCCGTATCGTAACGCTTTCCGAGCGCTATATCACGGATCGCTATCTGCCCGACAAGGCGATCGACCTGTTGGACGAGGCCGCGTCAAGCCTTTCGCTTTCCTCCGCTCCCATCAACGAGACCTACGAAATCCGCGATAAGCTTCTGGACCTCAAGCAAAAGCGCGAGGACCTGGAGGGCGAGATCGCAGGCAACGCTTCTGCCGAGCAGGGACGCTACGAGGAGATCGCCAAGATCCGTGCCGACGAGCTGAAGCTTTCGGCGCGTCTTACCGAGCTTGAGGGCGAGGCGGGAAAGATCCTTCTGACCGAGGAGGAGGTTGCCCGCGTGATCGAGCTGTGGACGGGGATCCCCGCAACCAGCATCACCGAGAACGAGTACGAGCAGATCGACAAGCTCGAATCCCGTCTCAAGGAGCACATCATCGGCCAGGATGCCGCCGTGGAGGCGGTCGCGCGTGCCATCAAGCGCAGTCGCGCAGGGATCGCGTATAAGAGAAAGCCGGTCTCCTTCATCTTTGCCGGACCTACCGGCGTCGGAAAGACCGAGCTGGTCAAAACGCTGGCAAACGATCTTTTCCATTCTCCCGAGACGCTGATCCGCCTGGATATGTCGGAATTTATGGAGAAGCACTCGGTCTCCCGCATCATCGGAGCGCCTCCCGGATACGTGGGCTACGACGAGGCAGGGCAGCTGACCGAAAAGATCCGCCGCCGTCCGTATTCGGTCGTCCTCTTTGACGAGATCGAAAAGGCACATCCCGACGTGCTCAATATTCTTCTGCAGATCCTGGACGACGGGCGCATCACCGACGCCAGAGGCAAGACCGTCAATTTTGAAAACACCGTTATCGTGATGACCACCAATGCAGGATCTGACCGCTCGGCCGCTCTTGCAGGCTTTTCCACAAGCACCGCTGCGGGTGAGCAGGACAAAACGCAAAAGGCGCTTGAGGCCTTCCTGCGTCCGGAGTTCATCAACCGCGTGGACGAGATCATCACCTTCCGCTCGCTCGACGAGCAGGATTTCCGTCGGATCGCCCGCATCATGATGGAGGAGCTGAAGCTCTCCCTTGGCGAAAAGGAGATCACGCTGCTCTATACCGACGCCGTTCTTTCCCGCATTGCCGAGCAATCCTTCTCACGCAAATACGGTGCCAGAAACATGCGCCGTTATATTCAGAGAGAGATCGAGGATCGATTGGCGAACAGGATCATTGCGGACTACAAAAAGCAGTTTACCGCCGCCAAGATCGACGTTTGCGACGGAGAGTTCGTGATCCACTGTTTATAAGTAAAGAGAAAATGCCGTCCGACGGGTCTTCCCAAAGGGCGGCGCTTTCTTTTTTGCAGAAAGCTCGGGGAAAGTCAACGCGGACAGCCAAGTAAATTCCTTCCTTTGCATATACTGAGCAGGAAGGGCCTTGAGCCTATTTGGAAGGAGGACGCTATGGATGAAGCGTTGCAGCACGGCGGATCTGCGCCGACTGGAGATCGTCAACCTTTGTGACGGTGTGCGCTTAGGATACGCAACGGATTTTGAATTTGACTGTGACGATGCCAGGATCCTTGCTCTGATCGTCGGGGGAAGCTGCGGCTTCTTTGGGATCGGGAAGGGGGAGGACCTCGTTATTCCCTGGAATAGGATCGAGTGCATCGGAGAGGATACCGTTCTCGTGCGCATGACCCACCAGGAGCTTTCGGCCTGCGGATGCGGCGGAAGGAAAAAGCACAAATGGGGCTGACCCGGCAAGTGCCCGCGTCCTTGCGGATGCGGGCACTGCTTTTTTGCGGAAATTTTGCGAAAAAATGTAAAAAAACTGTTAACAAAGAAAAATGGTGTTGCAAAGTAAATAGAGATGTGTTATAATCTATTGTAATTGCGTTGCGATCGACTTTTGTCGGTCTGCAGGGCAAAATAAATACTACACACACCGGACGAACATTGCGGCGGTGCCATGCTTTTTCATGGTTTTTGCAATGCGTTGCGGTGGTGGAAAAAACCGAAGGAGGACATTGAAATGTCTGTTATCTCGATCAAGCAGCTGCTTGAAGCAGGTGTTCATTTCGGACACCACACCAGAAGATGGAACCCCAAAATGCAGGAGTACATTTTCACCGAAAGAAACGGTATCTACATTATCGACCTGCAGAAGACCGTTAAGAAGTTCGATGAGGCTTACAACTACGTTCGTGAGCTTTCCGAGAACAACGGAACCATCCTGTTCGTTGGTACCAAGAAGCAGGCAGCCGAGGCCATTAAGGAAGAGGCTACCCGTTGCAGCATGTACTACGTCAACGTTCGTTGGCCCGGTGGTATGATGACCAACTTCAAGACCATCAAGAAGTCCATCAACCGCCTCAACGATCTCTACAAGATGCAGGCTGACGGCACCTTTGATCTGCTTCCCAAGAAGGAGGTTGCCGCTATGCAGAAGGAGATCTTCGATCTTGAGAAGAGCTACGGCGGAATCAAGACCATGGAGAGACTCCCCGACGCTGTGTTCATCGTTGACCCCAAGAAGGAGAGAAACGCCGTTCTCGAGGCAAAGAAGCTGGGCATTCCGGTTATCGCTATCGTTGACACCAACTGCGATCCCGACGATGCAGACTATATCATTCCCGGTAACGATGACGCTATCCGCGCCATCAAGCTGATCTCTTCCTCTCTGGCAGACGCTGTCATCGAGGGCAAGCAGGGTGAGACCAACGAGGCTGAGGCTCCCGCCGCTGAGGCAGAGGCTGACGCTGAGTAATTCCGATATCATCAAAACAAGGAGATTGAACCATGGCTAATATTACTGCAAAAGACGTTGCTGCGCTTCGCGCAAAGACCGGTATCGGCATGATGGAGTGCAAGAAGGCACTCGTTGAGGCTGACGGTGACGTGGATGCTGCCGTTAAGATCCTTCGTGAGAAGGGCGAGCTCAAGGCAGAGTCCAAGATGGCAACCAGAATTGCCGCAGACGGCGTTGTTGAGATCCTGAAGGATGGCAACTACACCGCAATGATCGAAGTAAACTCCGAGACCGATTTCGTTGCAAAGAACGAAACCTTCAAGGCATTCGT
>JAFNVK010000044.1 GCA_017379815.1 Clostridia bacterium | reverse complement strand
CTCGAAATAGCTCTGCGGATGTGCGCAGGTGGGGCAAACATCGGGAGCCTTGGTGCCAACGACGATGTGTCCGCAGTTGCGGCACTCCCAGACCTTGACCTCGCTCTTCTCAAAGACGGTGGCGGTCTCTACGTTGGAGAGCAGCGCGCGATAACGCTCCTCGTGATGCTTCTCGATGGCGGCAACCAGGCGGAACTTCTTGGCAAGCTCGGTAAAGCCCTCCTCTTCAGCCGTCTTGGCAAAGCCGTCGTACATATCGGTCCACTCGTAGTTCTCTCCCTCAGCGGCGTGCTGCAGGTTCTCTGCGGTGTTGCCGATGCCGCCAAGCTCCTTGAACCAAAGCTTTGCGTGCTCCTTCTCGTTCTCGGCCGTCTTGAGGAAGAGCGCGGAGATCTGCTCGTAGCCCTCCTTCTTGGCAACCGATGCAAAGTAGGTGTACTTGTTTCTTGCCTGGGACTCGCCTGCGAAGGCAGCCTCAAGATTCTTCTCGGTCTGGGTGCCGGCATACTTGTTTGCGGGGATCTCAACGATCTCCTCCAGCTTTTCCTGCGTGACGTGGCAGACGGGGCAAACCGGCTCCGCGCCTACGGGAACCTCAAAAACGGCCTTGCAGACCTTGCACTTGAATTTTCTCATGTTCGTTCTCCTTTTATCATTGATTGATCATTCGGTAAAGGCTTCGACTGACGAAATACCCCTTCGGAGTATTCCCGGTTTTATTCTATCATACTCTCCAAAATTTGTCAATGCGAAAAAAACGAATTTTTTGCCGTTTTATCCCCTTATTTGATCTCACTGAGATCGTAAGGCGTGGTCTGGTAAACGAAATAGTTTAGCCAGTTGGAGTAAAGCAGATTTGCCGAGGAGCGCCACGTAACGAGCGGCTCGCGCTCGGGATCGTCATCCGGGAAATAGTTCTTGGGGATCTCGATGGGCTTACCTGCCGCAACGTCGCGCAGGTATTCCTTCTTGAGCGTGCCGGCATCGTATTCGGGATGTCCCGTGATGAAGATCTGTCTGCCCTTCCGCGTCGTAATGGCAAAGACGCCCGCCTCGGGAGAGGAGGCAAGGATCTTGATGTCGGGGATCTTTTCGAGATCCTCCCGCGCCACCTCGGTGTGACGGGAATGCGGAATGAAGAAGACGTCGTCAAATCCGCGGAACAGAATGGACCTTTTGTAATCGGCCGTGTGCGGGAAAATGCCAAACAGCTTTTTCTCCAAGGGGCGCTTCTGAATGCCGAAATGGTAGTACAGTCCAGCCTGCGCCCCCCAGCAGATGTGGAAGGTGCTATGCACGTGCGTAAGGCTCCACTCCATGATCTCGCAAAGCTCGTCCCAATATTCGACCTCCTCAAAGGGCATCTGCTCCACGGGTGCACCCGTGATGATCATACCGTCAAAATGACGCTCGCGCACCTCGTCGAAGGTGCGGTAGAAGGCGAGAAGATGCTCCTCGGATGTATTCTTGGACTTGTGCGAGGCCATGTGCATCAGCGTCAGCTCCACCTGAAGCGGCGTGTTTCCCAGAAGGCGCGAAAGCTGCGTTTCGGTGTCGATCTTGGTCGGCATCAGGTTCAGAAGCAGGATCTGCAAGGGGCGAATGTCCTGCGTCCGCGCACGCGTTTCGGTCATGACGAAGATGTTTTCCTCGGTCAGGATATTCGTGGCGGGCAATTGGTTTGGTATTTTGATAGGCATAGGTCAATGCTTTCCTTTCTTACGTTAACGCTTGCCAAGGACGCGAGATCAGATCGACTCCAGCGCCTGTGCAAGATCCGCGATCAGATCCTCGGCGTGCTCAAGTCCGCAGGAGAGGCGGACGAGATCGCCGGGTACGCCTGCCGCGATCAGCTCCTCGTCGTTCATCTGGCGGTGGGTCGCGCTTGCCGGATGCAGGCAGCAGGTGCGCGCATCCGCCACGTGGGTCTCAATAGCCGCGATCTGCAGCTTCTTCATAAACTTCTCTGCCGCCGCTCTGCCGCCGCGAATGCCAAAGCTGACCACGCCGCAGCTGCCCTTGGGCAGATACTTCTTTGCCAGCTCGTAATAGCGGCTGGAAGGAAGCCCCGAATAGTTGACCCAGGCGATCTTCTCGTGTCCCTCAAGGAACTCGGCCACCGCCTGTGCGTTTGCACAGTGGCGCTCCATGCGGACGTGCAGGCTCTCAAGACCCAGGTTGAGCAGGAAGGCGCTCTGGGGGGCGGGGGTGGAGCCAAAGTCACGCATCAGCTGGGCGGTCGCCTTGGTGATGAAGGCGCCCTCTTTCCCAAACTTTTCGGCGTAGACGATGCCGTGATAGCTATCGTCGGGCGTGCAGAGGCCGGGGAATTTCTCCTTTTCTGCCATCCAATCAAAGCGTCCGGAGTCCACGATGCATCCGCCCACGGCCGCACCGTGACCGTCCATATACTTGGTGGTGGAGTGCGTGACGATGTCCGCTCCCCACTCAAAGGGGCGGCAGTTAACGGGGGTGGCAAAGGTGTTGTCGATGATGAGCGGAACGCCGTGCGCGTGTGCCGCCTTGGCGAACTTCTCAATGTCCAGAACCGTCAGCGCGGGATTGGCGATGGTTTCGCCGAAGACCGCCTTGGTGTTCGCGCGGAAGGCCGCGTTCAGCTCCTCCTCGGTGCAATCGGGAGAGACGAAGGTGAACTCGACGCCCATCTTCTTCATGGTAACGGCAAAAAGATTGTAGGTTCCGCCGTAGATGGCCGTGGAGCAGACCACGTGGTCGCCGCAGTTGGCGATGTTGAAGACCGCGTAGAAGTTTGCCGCCTGACCCGAGGAGGTCAGCATGGCGGCAGAGCCGCCCTCCAGCTCGCAGATCTTGGCCGCGACCGTGTCGCAGGTGGGGTTCTGCAGTCTGGAATAGAAATAGCCCGAGGCCTCAAGGTCAAAGAGCTTGCCCATATCCTCACTGGTCTCATAGCGGAAGGTCGTGCTCTGCACGATCGGGATCTGGCGGGGCTCGCCGTTTCCGGGGCGGTAACCGCCCTGCACACATTTGGTTTCGATCTTATAATTGCTCATTGCTTCTCCTTTTATTCCCGATCAAAGCAGATCGGCGATATCGTAGATCAGTCGTTCGGTCTTTTCCCAGCCAAGGCAGGGGTCGGTAATGGATTTTCCGTAAACGTCATCGCATCCGATCTTCTGCGCGCCATCCTCCAGATAGCTTTCGATCATCAGACCCTTGACCAGGGCGCGGACGTCCTTGGAATGGCGGCAAGAGTGCAGGATCTCCTTGGCGATGCGCACCTGCTCGAGGTACTTCTTGCCCGAGTTGGAGTGGTTGGTGTCCACGATGGCGGCAGGATTGGCAAGTCCGCTTGCCGCATAGGTCTCGCTAAGACCGATGAGATCCTCGTAGTGGTAGTTCGGCATGGACTGTCCGTGCTTGTTGACGTAGCCGCGCAGGATAGCGTGAGCATAGGGATTGCCCTGGCTCTTGGCCTCCCAGCCGCGGTAGAGGAAGACGTGCGAATGCTGTGCGGCGGTGATGGAGTTCATCATGACGGTCAGGTCACCCGAGGTGGGGTTCTTCATACCCACGGGAACGTCAAGACCACTCGCGGTCAGACGGTGCAGCTGGTTCTCCACCGAGCGTGCGCCAACGGCAACGTAGGTGATGATGTCCGAAAGATAGCGGTGGTTTTCGGGATAGAGCATCTCGTCGGCACAGCCGAATTCCAGCTCCTCCAGGGCGCGCATATGCAGCTTTCGGATCGCGATCAGACCCTTGAGCAGGTCGGGATCGGCGTTGGGGTCGGGCTGGTGAAGCATGCCCTTGTAGCCGTCTCCCGTGGTACGGGGCTTGTTGGTGTAAATTCTCGGCACGATCATGATCTTGTCCGCCACCTTTTCCTGCACGCGGCGCAAACGACTGATGTACTCCATGACCGAGTCCTCGCGGTCGGCCGAGCAGGGGCCGATGATCAAAAGGAAGCGATCCGACTTGCCTGAGAAGATATTTTTCATCTCCTCGATCGTCTCATCACGTCTCTTTCTTCCTGCCTCGGAGAGCGGGAATTGCTCCTTGATCTCCATGGGAATGGGCAGCTTACGGTAAAATTCCATATTCATAATCGGTTACTTCCTTTCAGGGGGTTCGTTTGGGGAATTGACGGGCTTATCAAAAAGGGAGCGTCGCGCCGTGGAGGTGCGCATCATCTCGCGCATTCCCTCGACGTCTGCTGTGGAGAGCATGGTGCGAAGGCGTTCAAATTCGGCCGAAAAGGCGTCCATTTGCCTGAGCAGAGCGTCACGGTTGAGCAGGAACAGCTCGGACCACATGACCTCGTTGATCTTGGCGATACGCGTCAGATCGCGGAAGGAGTCTCCCGTGTATTGCTCTAGGGAGGGCGACTGATTGCAGGTCATCAGCGTAACGGCAATGCAGTGGGTGAGCTGAGAGAGGAAGGCGATCATCTCGTCATGCTCCTCCGGAGAAAGAATGGAAACGCGCGCAAAGCCAAGCTCACGTCCAAGCGCTCGGCAAAGCTCGATCGCCTCCTCCGTATTTCGTTCGGTGGGGGTAACGATGAAGTTTGCGCCGCGGAACACGCGATCGTCGCTGTATTCCACACCGCTGGATTCCCGTCCCGCCATCGGGTGGGCCGCGATGAATTCCACGTCAGGGCGGAGGATCTCCTGCACCTGACGGACCACGCCGCCCTTGACGCCCGTAACGTCGGTGATCAGCGCACCCGGGCGGAAAAGCCCCTGATGCTCGCGAATCCACTCGACGAAGACGTGCGGATAAACGGCAAAGATAACAAGGTCTGCCTCGCCAACAAGCGCGGGCTCGACCTGAGTTGTGCCATAGGCGATCATACCCCGCTCCATGGCGTAATCAATATCCTTTTGCTCCTTGGTGATGCAGGAGATGCGATAGCCCTTTGCGGAAAGCGCACGGGCGTATCCTCCTCCTATCACACCAAGGCCAACGATCAGAATGTGCAGATCTTGTTGCAGCTTCATGCTCTTCCCTCCTCTTCCTCGGTCACCGCAATGCCAAGGGCGCGGATCGCCTCAAAGAAATCGGGATAGCTCTTGGCCACCGCCTCCGCTCCGCGGATGCTTCCCCCCGTGAGGGTAAGCAGGACCGAAAGCGCCATGACGATGCGGTGATCGTTGTGCCCCTGCAGCGCCTCGCTCGGTGCGTGAAAATCGGCAGGATAGACCACGACGGTGTCCTCGTAGACCGTGAGCGCCGTGCCAAATCTGCGCAGCTCCTCGGCCATGGCGGATGCGCGGTCGCTCTCCTTGATGCGCAGGCGGCGCGTGCCGTTGAAGATGCCTCCGTTCTTGGCGGCCGCAACGGCAAAAAGGATCGGACCGAGATCGGGGCAATCCCCGATATGAATGGTGGGCGTTCCCTTGCAAAGCATATCAAAATAGCGTCGGTATACGCGGTCGCCCTGAAGGCTGTCCTCGCGAAGACCGCCTACCGTCACCTTCCCGCCGAACAGGCCGAGCGCATCCAGGAATGCGGCGTTGGAGTAATCCCCCTCCACCTCAGCGTCGGTCGGACGGTAGCTTTGTCCTCCGCGCACGAAGAGCGTGTGCTCGTCCTGCCAGACGACCTCAACGCCAAAGGTGCGCAGGGCGTCGATCGTGAGGTTGATATAGGAGCGGCTCTCGATGGGCGTGGAAATACGAAGGGTGCTATCCCCCTCGACCACGGGCAGGGCAAAGAGCAGACCGCTGATAAACTGGCTGCTGACGTTGCCTACGACGGCGTAATCGCCCGCCCGAAGAGGACCTTGCACGAATACGCTCTCGCCGTCCTGCAGATAGACCATGCCCTTTTCCTCGCAGAGCGTGCGGTAAACGTCCATCGGACGCTGCATCAGACTCTTGCTTCCCGAGAGCATCACGTTTTTGCCCGAAAGAAGGGCGATGGGGAGCATAAAGCGCAGGGTGCTTCCGCTCTCGCGGCAGGAAAGGATCCCCTCGGGAGATGCGCTTCGCATATCCCTTCCGCGCACCGTGACGGTGTCGCCTTGGCGTTCACATTCCACGCCCAGCGCACGAAGACAATCCAGAGTAGCAAGAACGTCCTCACTTCCCGAGATGCCGCGAACGGTGCTCGTTCCTTGGCACATTCCCGCGCAGATGAGCAGGCGGTGCGCCATGCTCTTGGAGGGGGGCGCTTGTACGCTTCCCTCTGCTCTGCCCTGATGAACGGTTACTTGCATTCCTTGCCTCCTCGCTCAAGCAAAAGATCCATGGCGTCAAGATACCCTTGCACGCCGCGTCCGGAGACCGTGGCCACGCAGGCCGCGCGAAGATAGCTGATCCTGCGGAATTCCTCGCGCTCCTCCACGCGGGAGATATGCACCTCAACCGTCGGGAGAGAAACCGATTTGATCGCGTCCAGAAGGGCGATGCTCGTATGCGTATACGCACCCGGGTTGATCACGATGCCGTCGGCTTTTTCAAAATAGGCCTCCTGGATCCAGTCCACGAGGTCGCCCTCGTGATTGGACTGGCGCAGGACCACCTCCACGCCGCGCTTTTTTGCGTGCTCGCGGATCAGCGCAAGAAGATCCTCGTAGGTCGTTCTTCCGTAATGCTCGGGCTCGCGGATCCCCAAAAGATTGAGGTTCGGCCCGTTGAGAATATATAGCTTCATGTCTTGAAAAAATCCTTTCCGATCGTCTCGGATACCCATTCGGCGTCTCCCGAGATCGCGATCCGTACGTCTGCCGTCTCACAATAGCGCCCGTAGCGCTCGGCGTAGCGGCGGCGAATATCCTCTGCCGAGGAGGCAAGAGGACGGTCGGCTGTGGGGATCAGCTCGTCAAGAGAGCGATCCAAAAAGTAGATCCGACCGTTTCTGCGGAGAGCATCGACGTTTTCCTGCCTGAGGATCGCGCCCCCTCCCGTGGCAACCACAAGACCGTTGCGCTGAGCGACCTGCTCGCGGATCACCCGTGTCTCAAGCGCGCGGAAGAAGTCCTCCCCATCCTGCGCAAAGATCTCGGGGATCGTGCGGCCGTCTGCCCTGACGATCAGCTCGTCCGTGTCCACAAGCTCGCGGCCGAGGGCCTTGGCCAGAAGGCGGCCCACGGTGGTCTTGCCGCTCCCCGGCATGCCCACCAGAACGAGGTTTTCCTTGCGGCGAAGCAGCGTGTCGTAGATCCGCTCCTCCGTTCCTTCGGGGTAGACCGTGTCAAGGAAGATCTCGGAGGCGCGCTTGGCCTGCGCGATCAGCATAAAGAGGCCTCCCTCTGCGGGGATCCCAAGCCGTCCGGCTTCAAGGATCAGCCTTGGACGGACGGGGTTATAGACCGCGTCGGCCACGCCGAGAAGACGGGGAAAGCGCGAGAGCTCCACCGCCGCACCGTCGGGATGGGGGTACATTCCCACGGGGGTCGTATTGATGATGTATTCCACGTCAGCGTGCTCGCGGTAGAGCGCGTCGTAGGTGATCACGCCCGCGCGCGCGTTGCGGCTGACCGAGAGGATCTCGCGGGCACCGAGAGACTCGGCAACCGCTCTTGCCGTGCGCGAGGTCCCTCCCGTGCCAAGCACGGCAACCTTCCTATCCGCAAGAGACACGCCGATGCGGGCAAGCAGTGCGTGCATGCCGTAAAAATCCGTATTGTATCCGCAAAGCCTTCCGCCGCACTTGACGATGGTGTTTACCGCGCCGATGCGCCGTGCGCCCTCGTCAAGCTCCGAAAGATACGGAATGACCGTCTCCTTGTAAGGAATGGTCACGTTGATCCCCAGAAAATCGCCCTTCTCCAAAAACAGGCCGACCTCCTCGGGAGCAAGCTCCTTGAGGTCATAGGGATACTCTCCCAAAAGCGCGTGGATCTCGGGGGAAAAGCTATGTCCAAGATGCTCCGCTATGCATCCGTATTGCATGGTCGGAAGCCTCCTTT